>JAEEHG010000149.1 GCA_016280695.1 Solobacterium sp.
ATTCCTCTATGATTCAGAAGGGCAGATTCTGAATGGTATCTGTCCAGTTGCGCAGCATTGCCTTCTGCGCCTTCTTCATGTCACCTTTGCGCAGGAAGCTGATGATCTCTTCGTGCTGACGGATACTACCGGCTGAGTCTTCCGGGTCGGTGAAATACAGGGTTTCAATCCGCAGGCAGTGTGTGTAGAGGGTTGCAAAGAACTTGGTCAGGAAATAATTGTCCGCCAGATCAAAGAACTGCTGATGAAACTGTTTGTCCAGGATCCGCACATCTTTCCTGCGGCCGGCATCAGCAGCTTTTTTCATTCGGTCATTGATATCCGCCAGTTTCTGCAGAAATGATTCACTGATCCTGTCTTCATCCTTGCCCATGGCCAGGCAGTTGAGCCGTCCGATGAGTTCGTAGTTGTCTCTGACCTCATCCGGATGGATTTCGGAGACAATACTTTCCCGGTTCGGAATAATATCGATCAGTTTCTGATCGGCCAGAAGCTGCAGGGCTTCACGGACCGGGGTGCGGCTGACGGAAAAGTATGCAGCGATCTCCGTGTCCATGATTTTCTCACCCGGGCGCATTGTCCCTTCGGTGATCCATTCGAGAAGCGTATTGTATACCCGGTCCTTGGCGGTTAACCTGGGTTCATTGAGTGGTTTGGCTGGAATTGGCATGAATTGATCCTCACTTTCGTAACGGAATCATTTTAGCAAAGCTGTTTGACAATGTACATAATATGTGATATTTATTTTGTGTATGCAATATATTACATATTGCTGGTAAGTGGAGGGATAATATGAAAATCGTATACAATCGTCATAAAGGGGAAAACAGACCGGCCAACATGGACCGTTTCACGGCAGAGAAAGCGGATGCAGTGCGCCGCTATCATCAGTCAATCAGTACATATGAACCGACTGTATTAGCAGATCTGTCAGTAACCGGCAAAATTCTCGGGGCAGACAGTATCCGTGTCAAGGATGAAAGCAGCCGGTTCGGCCTGAACGCCTTCAAGGGCCTGGGCGGATCCTACTGTCTTGGCAGACTGCTGGCCAAACACTACCATCTTGGTGAACAGTTCACGTTTGATGATATTGCTTCTGCCGGCAGCGACCAGATGACCTTTGTGACAGCGACCGACGGCAATCATGGCCGCGGGGTGGCATGGGCGGCCCGCATGCTGGGACAGAAAGCAGTTGTATATATGCCGCGGGGCAGTGCCTTAGAACGTCTGGAGAACATCAGAAAGCAGGGCGCTGAAGCAGAGATCACGGCCCTGAACTATGATGATACGGTCAGGTTCGCAAAGAGCCAGGCTGAGAAGTACGGCTGGGTGCTGGTGCAGGACACCGCCTGGGAAGGATATGAAGAAATCCCGCTGATGATCATGCAGGGTTATCTGACCATGGCCTCGGAAGCGGTCAGCCAGCTGGGAGACAGAAAGCCGACGCATATTTTCCTGCAGGCCGGGGTCGGGGCCATGTCCGGGGCTGTTTCCGCATTCCTGCGCAATGTCTATGGAAACGACCCGAAGATCATTATTGTGGAACCGGACAAGGCAGACTGCAACTATCAGACAGCCCTGGCAGATGACGGCACCCTGCACACTGTGACCGGGGATCTGGACACCATCATGGCCGGGCTGGCCTGCGGGGAACCGTGCACGGTCGGCTATGAACTGCTGCAGTACTGTGCTGATGCCTTTATTTCCATGCCGGACAGCGTGGCAGCGTATGGTATGCGTATCCTGGGCAATCCGGCCGGTAATGATGACCGGGTGATCTCCGGGGAGAGCGGGGCAGCTGGTTTTGGTGCCCTGGCAGAAATCCTGACCCGGGAACCGGAAATCCGGGAGGCAATTGGCCTGGATAATCAGTCTGTTGTGCTGTGCTTCTCGACAGAAGGCGCAACTGACATAACCAACTACAGATCGATCGTGTGGGAAGGAAACTTTTGAAAAGGAGAAGAAAAATGACAAAAGAAGAGATCCGTACAAAAATCATTGAAATCAGACATCATATCCACATGCATCCGGAAACCGGCATGGATACGGTGCAGACAGCAGACTATGTCGCGAAAATCATGGAGGACCTGGGCTGTGAAGTCACCCGGGGAATCGGTACCAACGGTGTTGTGGCAACCATGAAATGCGGGGACGGCAAGGGTATGATCGGCCTGCGGGCTGATATGGATGCCCTGAATATCCAGGAAGACAATGATCTGCCGTATAAGTCACAGGTCCCTGGCAAGATGCACGGCTGCGGTCATGACAGCCATACTGCCACCCTGATCGGCGCGGCGATGCTGCTGAAGGAATCACAGGACTTCAACGGTACGGTTGTCTTTGTGTTCCAGCCGGGTGAGGAACCGGGTCTGGGGGCGAAGGCCATGATCGCCGACGGCCTGTTTGAGAAGTTCCCGATGACCGAGATCTATGGACAGCACAATCAGCCGGACCAGCCGCTGGGCACGATCAAGACCAGAGCCGGTCAGATCCGTTCCAGTGAAGACGATTTCTGGATTACCATCAAAGGCAAAGGCGGCCATGCCTCAGCCCCGCATCTGGTGCATGATCCGCTGGTGGCTGCAGCAGAAATCATCATACAGCTGCAGACGATCATCTCCCGCAATGTCAACCCGCTGGATGCGGCGACAGTGTCCTGCTGCGATATCAAGACCGACGGGGTCATGAACACGCTTCCGACCAATATTACAATCCTTGGTGACTGCCGCACATATAACCCGGCAGTATCCCAGTTGATTGAAAAGAAAATGCGGCAGATTGTCGCATCAGTATGCGAAGCAAATGACTGCGAAGGAGAAGTGAAATATGACCGGGTATTCATCCCGGCAATCAATGATGCTGCCTGCACCCAGGTTGTCATTGACACAGCCACGAAGCTTTTCGGACCGGAAAAGGTTATTGTTTCGGAGTTCCCGGGTTCAGCCAGCGAAGATTTCGGACAGTTCTCGGCAATTGTACCGGGCTGTCTGTTTGATATCGGCACCCTGCCGGAAGGCGCAGTCACGTTTGCGCCGAAGCATAACGCGCATTATGTCTTCAATGACGACGCGATCCTGGTCGGCAGTGAGATGTTTGCGCAGATCGTCAGAGACCGTCTGAAGTAATATAGTATAATAATCCGGTACATGGTTTTTTGTGCCGGATTTTTTGTTATCATCAAAGTGGCGGAGAAAAGAAATGGCTGATCAATCCCTGAAGAAAGACAATCCCAGTTTTATCAAAACCAGAACAGATTATTTCTGGATTATCGACCTCTTTGCCTATACGCTGACGGGAACGTGCAGTTCCCTGGCATTTCATCTGAGCCCGAAGGGAATACTGATGGTGGCAGCGGTCTGTATTGTGCAGGGGGCAGTGATCCTGTTTACTTCGTATTATTGGAACTGGCCGCTGTATGCCAAGCGTTTCTGCGGCTCATTCCTGCCCGGTCTGCTCCTGGTCTTTTTCTACCGGATCATCTTGCCGCCGGACGGTGTCTATGCGCTGATCTCGGCCATGTTCATGCCGATTGCCTCGGGTACAACATTGGTGCAGGGAATCTGTCATACAAATAAAAAAGCCGGATGGCTGATGATGCTGGAAGCGGTGCTCATCGGTCTCAGTCTGGGCCTGGGCGGTTTTGCAGCTATGAAGATCGGAGGGGCAGCCGGATGGATCTGATAAAGGAAGTTCTGCTGTATGGCTTGTACTGCGGCGGTCTCGGAGTCGGTCTGACGATGATCCGCAGTATTTCCACGTATACATTGAAATATGTATTTGTTGCGTCTTTCTTCTGCGGCAGTATTTACACACTGGTGAATACGCTGACCGGATGGACTGTGCTGGCAGCGTTTGCCGCAGCCTTTGCGGCGGCGACGGTGATCCGGTTCTTCTTCGAAAAGCAGCGGTATGGCCTGTATTTCGGCCTGGTGATCACATCGGTATTCTGTCTCTGCCCGGGGGTTGCCATGGCAAACATGTTTGACGGGATCATGAACGGTGACATCGCTGTTGTCCTGAGCAAACTGGAGCGGGTGCTGATTATGGCTGCCGGGCTGTCCCTGGGGATCCTGGCTGCCGGGCTGGTGCTGGACAAAGTATACGGGCACCGGGTGCCGGAAGAACTGCGATAGTCATAAAAAAGAATGCCGGAAACGGCATTTTTCTTTCTGCAGGCAAAAGAAAACCCTGTACATTTCTCAGGGTTCAGGAAGATATCAGGCTTTGGTTTTCCGGCCGATCAGCACCACCAGGAGCAGACCGGAAACCGCCAGCAGCATTACTGCAAACAGGCTCATCTGGTAACTGCCGGTGCGGTCGGTGAGAAAGCCGTAGAAGGTTGTCATGACGGCGTAGGCCGAAGTGGCGCAGATTGTCACCTTGGAATAGACATCGGCGTAATTATCCCTGGCTGCTTTCTGGGACAGCAGGGAAAGCCCGACGGTGCTGATCGAGAAATTCGCGGCATACAGCGCTGCCCCGCCCAGCATCAGCGCGGGTACAGACCGCAGGAAAGCCATCAGGGCAGTACCGGTCAGCCCGATCAGCAGATACATGACAGAGGCTTTGATCGCCCCGAGCCGGTCAGCCACAAAACCGTAGACAAACTTGAAGAGTGAGTTTGTCAGGTTCTGTACGGAAGCCACGGTAGCTGAGAACTGCAGGGAATAGCCGGCACTGACTGCCAGGGCCGAGATATGGGAATTCATGCCGTTCTGTCCGGAGAAACAGATCCCGGCCAGACAGAGCATAACCAGCGTGGAAAGGGCAATGGCGGCTGTTGTTCCGGCAGCGGATTTCTGACTGCTGCCCTGTACGGATTCAGGATGGAGCAGCCGCATGGTCAATGTGCAGGGCAGGCACACAGCCAGCAGGATCGCGGCCATGAGGCGGAAACTGGTCTGGTAGCCGAAGGCAGTGATAACCTTGCCCAGAACCGGGTTCATCAGGGCGGCGAACACACCGCTGAAGCCCATGGCAATACCGAGTTTCGAGCCGTTCTTTTCACCATACCAGTCTTTCAGAATCAGCGATACCGGCAGGGTTGCGAAACAGCCTGCGGCGATACCGATCAGAATACCGGCAACATAGAAGATATATATTGACTTGGCAACAGACATCAGCAGATAAGAAGCGGCTCCCAGCAGCACCCCGAAGGACATGACCTGACTGATTTTGAACCTTTTGATCAACCGGACAAATACCGGTGCGAAAAAGGCAGTGGAAAGGCTGGTCAGGGTTACCGTTAATGCGACATCACCGCGCCCGACCTGCAGGCTTTCGGCAATGGGGGTAAAGTAGATGCCGATACAGTTGGATATAAGACCGACGGCGCCGCCGATGCACAGACAGCACCGCAGCAGAATCAAAGTACGCTCACGTTCATTCATTTTCTCACCTTTGTACCGCTAAATATTATAACGATTCAGTCTATGAAACAAAGAAATATGCTACAATAAACGCATTCCCGATAATCCGGAAGGATTGCCGGAGGTTCCGTAACAGAGAGTTCCCGTCAGGTGAAAGGGAAACGGAAGAGAAGGCATGGTAAGGCCCGGGGAGGGAAACGCGGCCGGCGTTAAAGGCATAATGAGGTGACAACTGTCACGAATTAGGGTGGTACCACGAACAAGCTCTCGTCCCTATGGCGGGAGCTTTTATTTATCAGGAGGAGAAAGATTATGGCAGAACAGAGACAGCTGAATGATCAGGAAATCGTCCGCCGGCAGAAGATGAACGATCTGCGTGAGCAGGGCATCGATCCGTTCGGACACGCGTATGAAAGAACCCACCGGTCCGGAGACCTGCGCGCCCTGTACGGGGAGAAGAGCCGGGAAGAACTGGAGGCCCTGGGGGCAGAGACATCAATTGCCGGACGGATCATGTCCAAGCGGCGCATGGGCAAGATCGGCTTCATGCATATTCTCGACAGGGAAGGACAGATCCAGGTGGTCGTAAACAAGAATATCGTCGGTGAGGAAGTCTATGAACTCTTCAAGCAGAGCGACCTCGGCGACATCATCGGTGTTTCCGGCAAGGTGATCAAGACCAATGCCGGTGAACTGTCCGTGCAGGCGGAAAGCTATATCCATCTGTCCAAGGCACTGCGGCCGCTGCCGGAGAAGTTCCATGGCCTGACAGACAAGGAAGAGCGTTACAGAAGACGTTACCTGGACCTGATCATGAACGATCAGAGCCGCGAGATTGCCATCCTGCGGCCGCGCATCATCCGGGCCATCCAGCACTATATGGATGCGCACGGGTATATCGAGGTGGAAACCCCGATTCTTTCCCCGATCCTGGGCGGGGCCAATGCCAGACCGTTCATTACACACCACAATGCCCTGGACAAGGACTTCTATCTTCGTATTGCGACCGAGCTGGCACTGAAGCGGCTGATTGTCGGCGGTCTGGAAGGTGTCTATGAAATTGGCCGTATCTTCCGAAACGAAGGCATGGACCTGAAGCATAATCCGGAATTCACAACCATGGAAGCGTATCTGGCTTTCTCGGATCTGGAAGGCATGATGAAGTTCAATGAGGAACTGTTTGAGTCCGTAGCCATGGAAGTGTTCGGAAAGACCGATTTTACATGGCGGGATCAGGAGATCTCGCTGAAGGCACCGTTCAAGAGATGGAACATGGTGGATGCGGTCAAGGAAGTGACGGGTGTTGACTTCTGGCAGCCGATGAGTGTGGAAGAAGCACTGAAGCTGGCAGAGGAGCACAATGTCAAGGTGGAACCGCACCAGCACAGTGTCGGCCACATCATCAGCCTGTTCTTTGATGAGTACTGCGAGGACAAGATTGTCCAGCCGACGTTTGTCTGGGGTCACCCGATTGAGATTTCCCCGCTGGCCAAGAAGAACCCGGAAGATGAGCGGTTCACGCAGCGGTTTGAACTGGAGATTGCCGGTGTGGAAATGAGCAACGCGTTCACCGAGCTGAATGACCCGATCGACCAGAGGGAACGGTTTGAAGCCCAGCTGGCACTCAAGGAACTGGGTGATGAGGAAGCCAGCGAGATGGATGAAGACTACGTTGAGGCGCTGGAATATGGCCTGCCTCCGACCGGCGGCATCGGCATGGGCATCGACCGGATCGTCATGATGCTGTGCGGGGTTGACAGCATCCGTGATGTCCTGCTTTTCCCGACAATGAAGCAGCGCGGAGAGTAAATCCCAGATAAAACATTGAAAAATGGGCAAAAAGCGGAGATATGAGCAGATATAAAGGCTTATAAAGGCCTTCAGGTGGTAAATTTTGTACATTTCA
>JAEEHG010000019.1 GCA_016280695.1 Solobacterium sp.
AGGGTATTTCCGGCATCACCATGAGTTCCTCCATGCTGATGTACAGAATCGTCTGCTTCCTGCTGTTCGAAGGCATGGCCATCACCTATGTCTGGCGGTATGCTTCCAAGATCCGCAAGGATCCGACCAAATCCCTGCTGTACGGCACACCGTACTACCGCATGTACATGGACAAGTCACAGGATGAAATGATGGCAACGGAGCTGACCCTCCGGCACAAGATCTGCGGCATCATTTTCCTGATTACCATGGGCCTGATGGTCTGGGGCACCCTGGCCCAGGGCTGGTATATCGATGAGCTGGCTACATTGTTCCTGATTGCCATGGTTGTGGCCGGGGTGGCCGGCGGCTTCAATCCCAACCAGATTGCGGAAACATTCATCGAGGCAGCCAAGGCCATGATGTTCGGGGCACTGATCATCGGTGTTTCCCGCGCCATCCTGGTGGTTCTGCAGAACGGCCTGATTATCGACACGATCCTCAACAGCATGGCCACTGCCCTGAACAGTGTCAGCGGCATTTTCTCCAGCGTTGCGATGCTGGTGGTGCAGAATGTCCTGAACTTCTTCATTCCGTCCGGTTCCGGGCAGGCGTCGGTTTCCATGCCGATCATGGCCCCGCTGGCGGATCTGGTCGGGGTCACCCGGCAGACAGCCTGCCTGGCCTTCACCTTCGGCGACGGGTACTCCAACATGTTCTGGCCGACATCGGTGGCGACAGCCTGCGGTATCATGGGCCTGCCGATCGACAAGTGGTACAGGTGGATTACCCCGCTGTTCTGCATGTTCTTTGCCATGGAAGTCGTGCTGGTCATGATTTCCCATGTCATCGGCCTCTGATGATTTGAATCCAAGCAGGTTTCATACCTGCTTTTTGGCAACACGGAAAGGAAATTGTTATGGAACTGAATGAATTGTATGAACTGGCAAGGGAACTTGAAGCTGCCGGCGCGGAACATTATGAGGAAGTATGCCAGCAGATTTATGACTATGCTGAACTTGGTGAACAGGAATTCCAGTCCAGTGCGTATCTGAAGGAACAGCTGGAAGCACTCGGCTTCACGGTGACCGCCCCCATCGGCGGGCTGCCGACAGCCTTCCGGGCGGAGTATGGCAGCGGCCATCCGAAAGTGGCTTTTCTGGCAGAGTATGATGCCCTGCCTGGTTATGGCCCGCTGAAGGATCAGAACGGGCATGCCTGCGGCCACAACTGGATCGCGGCCAATACATTCGGCGCCTGCGATGTGCTGCGGCAGCTGTATGACCGCCATCACTTTACCGGCACGATTGTCTATATGGGCTGCCCGGCGGAAGAGATGCTCGGCGGCAAGGTCAACATGGTGGACGCGGGCTGCTTTGATGATATCGACGCGGCCATGCAGATCCATATTGCCGGCGGTACGGAGACAAAACTGGCCGGGCAGTCACTGGCTATCGACAGTGTCGAGTTTACATACCATGGTGTTTCCAGCCACGCGGCGGGCGCCCCGGAGCGCGGGGTCAATGCCCTGGACGCATGCTATCTGATGTTTGATGGGGTCAATGCGCTGCGCCAGCACGTTACCCCGGATGCCAGGATCCATGGTGTCATCACCAACGGCGGCCTGGCGCCGAATGTGGTGCCGGCCCTGGCATCCAGCAGGTGGTTTGTCCGGGCGGCGGACCGTAAGTATCTGAACGAACTGACGCAGAAGGTCATCAACTGTGCCCGCGGCGGTGCCATGATGACCGGTGCGGAAATGGAATGGCGGTACTTTGAAAACAGCTACGACAACATGAAGCTGAACCGGACGCTGATTGACGCGATGGCTGAGTGTATGAAGGCGGCCGGCGTGGAGAACATCAATACGGCGGAAGAGGCGCCCCGGGGGTCGAGTGATGTCGGCAACGTGGCCTGGGTCACCCCGACGATTGCCTGCAATATGGGGATCGGCAACACGGACGGGGCCGAATGTCATGAAGAAAGCTTCCTCTGCAATGTGATCGGGGAACGGGGTTTTGCCGGCCTGCACAAGGCGGTGCTGTCACAGGCATTCCTGGCCCTGCGGATCTTCACGGATGCGGATATGCAGAAAGAACTGGCCGGACAGAAACAGGCAATTCTTGCCGAGCGGGCCGCCAGATGATCAGCCCGGAACTGAAAGCGGCTGTTGACCGGCTGGCGGCGGAACACCGGCACGAATATGAAGCGGCGGCTCATGAAGTGTTTCTGCACCCGGAACCGGGCATGCAGGAGTATCATGCGGTCAGATACCTGACCGGCCTGCTGAAGGAGCGGGGCTTCCGTGTTACCTGCCCGTTCGGCGGCCTGGATACGGCGTTCCTGGCCGAATACGGCGAGGGCAGCCCGCGGCTTGCCTTCCTGGCGGAATATGACGCTTTGCCGGGTTATGGTCCCATGAAGGACCAGTGGGGTCATGCCTGCGGGCATAACTGGATTGCGGCCAACGCGTTCGGGGCCTGCGATGTGCTGCGGCGCCTGCATGACGAAGGTTTGATCCGCGGCACGATCTGCTATGTCGGCTGCCCGGCGGAAGAAACCGTCGGCGGGAAGGTCAACCTGACCGAAGCCGGCTGCTTCGATGACATGGACGCAGCCATGCAGATTCATATTGCCCGCGGTCATGGGGCGAATCTCGGCAATACCGCCCTGGCCATGAACAGTATTGAATTTATCTATACCGGGGTATCCAGCCATGCGGCGGCAGCCCCGGAGCGGGGCGTAAATGCCCTCGACGCGGCTTATCTGACTTTTAACGGGATCAATGCCCTGCGCCAGCACGTAACCCCGGATGTCCGCATGCACGGGGTCATTGACCGGGGCGGCCAGGCCCCGAATGTGGTGCCGGCCCTGGCTTCAGCCCGCTGGTATATCCGGGCGGCTGACCGGAATTATCTGGATGAACTGGAGAAAAAGGTGATCCGCTGTGCGGAAGGGGCATGTCTGATGACCGGCGCAAAGCTGGAATGGCAGTATTTCGAAAACCGCTATGACAACTACGTCCGCTGCCCGGAGCTGACCGCGGCCTTTGCGGGCGCGCTGAACCTGGCCGGGGAGACAAAGGTCCTGACGGAAGCCCAGCCGGCTTCGGGTTCCACGGACATCGGCAATGTGTCACGGGTCTGTCCGACCGGGTATTGTGAACTCGGGGTCGGCAACGATGACGGCTATGATGTCCATGAGGAGGAATTCCTGCAGTACTGCGACGGGCCTGCGGCATATGCCGGGCTGGACAAAGCCGTGCGGACGCAGGCTTACCTGGCGGCAGCCATCTGTACGGATCAGGAACTGCAGGACGCCCTGCGCAGATTCAAGACGGAACTGAAAAGAGGAAACGGAAAATGATCAATGAGAAGATTCAGGAGCGGATCCGGGAACTGGCGGAACAGTACCGGCCTGCGTATGAAGAAGTATGTCATGAAATCTTCCTGCACCCGGAGGAAGGCCTGAAGGAATTCTTCGCGGCTGACTATATTACCGGCAGACTGCAGGCAGACGGCTTCCGCATTACCCGGCCGGCCGGCGGTCTGGAAACGGCTTTTATCGCCGAATACGGGGGAGGACATCCGCGGCTTGCCCTGCTGGCGGAATATGACGCCCTGCCGGGCTATGGCCCGCTCAAGGATCAGTGGGGTCATGCCTGCGGGCATAACTGGATCGCGGCAAACACCTATGGGACTGCCATGATCATGAAGGAACTGCTGGATGAGGGCCTGATCA
>JAEEHG010000150.1 GCA_016280695.1 Solobacterium sp.
CATCTTCAGCCACGCAAGAGCCTTGGCCCGGAAGTTATGTTTAATGAATTCCTGCAGTTCATCGAGCTTCTTGCGGCTGTATCTGGAAGCGGCCTGATCAAATTTCACGGCATCCACTTCACCATTGCTGTCCAGCACGGTTCTGAAGACCGTGAAGTCCGTATCCGCGAAGATCTCACCGATGTTCTGGATTTCATACCCGTAGCGCAGGTCCGGCTTGTCGGAACCATAGCGCTTCATGCACTCATCCCAGGTCATGCGGACAAAGTGGTCTTCCACCTTGTAGCCGCGGATTTCCATGAAGATTGCCTGCATCAGTTTTTCAACTACGGCGAAGACATCGTTTTCATCAACGAAGCTCATTTCGACGTCAATCTGGGTGAAGGTCGGCTGACGGTCAGCCCGCAGGTCTTCATCCCGGAAGCATCTGGCAATCTGGAAGTATTTTTCCATGCCGCCGATCATCAGCAGCTGCTTGTAGATCTGCGGAGACTGCGGCAGAGCCCAGAATTTGCCGTTGTACAGACGGGACGGCACCAGGTAGTCTCTTGCGCCTTCCGGTGTGGAGCGGGCCAGGATCGGAGTTTCCACTTCGACAAAGCCCATGCTGTCCAGGGTCTTGCGGGTAACCATGCAGACCTTGTGACGGGTCATCAGGATCTTCTGCAGGGACGGCCGGCGCAGGTCCAGGTATCTGTACTTCAGGCGGGTATCTTCCAGCGCGTCCGTATCATCGGAAATCATGATCGGCGGCGTAGCTGCCGAGTTGATGATCTTCACTGCTTCGGCATGTACTTCGATCTCGCCGGTTTCCATCTTCGGATTCGCTTCTTTTCTTTCCACGACTGTACCGGTCACCTGCAGGATATATTCGCTTCTGACATCCTTGATGGAATCACTCAGGGTCTCATCAAAGACGACCTGCACGAGACCGGAGCGGTCCCGCAGATCGATAAATACCAAGGCACCGAAGTTTCTGCGCCGCTGCACCCAGCCGATCAGCGTTACTGTTTTTCCGGCATCCGCCAGCCGCAGTGTGCCGTTACCGCATGTTCTTTCCATATGTTTTATTCTTCCTCCCATTTTGTGATCAGTTCGGCGATTTCAGCAGCCGGCACTGTCACCTGCGCCTTGTCATTCGGACGCTTGACATTCACTGTGCCTGCCGCGCATTCATCCTCACCGATAATGATGATATATTTCGCCCCGTTGCGTTCCGCACTCTTGAACTGTGCCTTGAGGGAACGCGGGATGAAATTCGTTTCTGCCGTATAACCGGCCGCCCGCAGTTTCTGGGCCACACCCAGCGGCGCGCTGCCGACATTGCCGAGGCCGATGATATACGCATCCAGCCCGCGGCCGCCGGAGAACTTGTAGCCTTCCGCTTCCGCCAGCATGATCAGCCGTTCCATACCCATGCCGAAGCCGATGCCGGATACCTCCGGACCGCCGAAGTATTCAACCAGGTGATCATAACGGCCGCCGCCGAAGATCGTTGCCTGCGAACCGCTTTCCGGACGGGTGGAAATAACTTCGTAAACCGTGTGTGTATAGTAATCCAGGCCGCGCACCAGACGGTCATCCACCTCATAGGCAATGCCCAGCGCATCCAGGCTGTTCAGCACCCGGTTGAAGTATTCCCGGGAAGCGTCCGTGAGATAGTCGGACAGCTTCGGCGCACTCAGCAGGGCCGGGTGGTCGTGGTCAACCTTGCAGTCGAGAATCCGCAGCGGGTTCTGCTCATATCTTCTGTGGCAGTCCGGGCACAGATCCTGGATATGCGGTGCGAAGTGTTCCTTCAGGGCGGCCCGGTAGGCTGCTCTGGATTCATCGTCACCCAGCGTATTGATCGCCACCTTGACGGAACTGATGCCCAGGGCCTTGGCTACATCGACACCCAGGGCGATGGTCTCCGCATCGATTTCCGGGTTGGTGATGCCGATGGCTTCAATCCCAAACTGCGTGAACTGGCGCTGCCGGCCCTTCTGCGGTCTTTCGTGCCGGAACATCGGGCCCATGTAATAGAGCTTGGCCGGCATTTCCATGGAGCCGTAAAGCTTATGCTGATCAAACGCCCGGATTGCGCCGGCTGTTCCCTCCGGCCGCAGGGTGAAGGAACCGTCACCCATGTTGAAGGTGTACATTTCCTTGTTGACCATGTCGGAGCTGTCACCTTCACGGGCAAAGACATCCGTACTCTCAAAGTACGGGGTGCGGATTTCCTTGTAACGGTAACGGTCACAGGTCCGCCGGATGATGTCTTCCACTTCGTGCCACTTGGCCACTTCATCAGGCAGAATGTCGTATGTTCCCCTTGGTGTCTGATAACTCATCTTTTTTTCCTCCTTGATAATGAAAAGCGTCCCTGTCTGTCCAAGGACGCTGTGCGCGCGGTACCACCTCAGTTCATATCCTGCGATATGCCCTCTTTCCTTAACGCGGAATACGTACGCTCCTAATCTTCCTTCAGAGCATCTTCTCGAAAGTGTCTGCCCCGGGATTTCCGCCAATGCTTGCACCATCCATTGTCGCTGATCCGGAAATGGTTCCGGGGGTTCCTTTGTCTTCAAATTGTCACGTATAATTATAGCCTTCCGGCTGTAAATAAACAAGTTCGATTTAATGTGTCCGCCGTTCGACCGAGACCACCGATTCAACTTTCTTGATGTTGGCCATCAGGGTCTGCAGCTGATCCAGATTGTGGACCTGGATCTTCATCTTGATGGAAGCCATCAGGGTTTCCCGGTTGGTGTTGGCCGTAATCTGTACAATCGGGGTCTTGCTCTGGCTGGCGACCGTCACAATGTCCGTGAACAGGAAGCTGCGGTCATGGGCCAGGACGACCAGGCCGGCATCGTACAGCCGTTCACGGTCTTCTTCATCCCATTGCACATCGATCAGCCTGGCGTTATTGCCTTTTACATTGGCACAGTCACAGCGGTGCACCTTGACGCCTTCACCCTTAGTGATGAAGCCTTTGACTTCATCCCCGTAAACCGGCAGGCAGCACTGGGCCAGGGACATTTTCATTGACTCAATGCCCGGGATGATCAGGCCGGTCTTGGACTGCACATGGCGTCTGGACGGTTCCTTGCGGTTGAGCTTGGACAGTTCGATCTCGTTGATGCTGCGGCGCTGGTTGGTCAGCTTTTCGACCAGTGATACGGGGCTGATCGATTTCACCACCAGGCCGTACATGAGATCCACGTAATTGAAGACACCGAACTCCTTGACGATGTTTTCAATCTTTTTCTTTTCCATGTACTCGTCCGGATCAAAGCCCCGGCGGCGGAGTTCGTCGGCCAGGATCTTTTCACCCTGCTCAACGTGCTCGCTCTTCTTTTCGTTTTCCTTGCGGGTCAGATAGGCCCGGATCTTGTTTCTGGCCTGATTCGACTTGACGATCTTGAGCCAGTCTTCCGACGGGCCGGTGCCCTTCTGGGTCTTGATCTGCACAACGTCTCCGGTATGCAGCTCCGTGTTCAGCGGCACCATGGCGTTGTTGACAATCGCCCCGACCATGGTGTGGCCGACATCGGTATGAATGCGGTAGGCAAAATCGATCGGCGTCGAGCCGCTGGGCAGGTCGATAACCCGCCCCTTCGGCGTCATGACATAGACGTTGGCCTCGAAGACATCATGGCGCAGCGTGGTCATCAGTTCGCTGGCATCGTCACCGGCATTCTCCCCGGTAAACTGTGCGAAATCACGGAACCATGAAAGTTTCTCCTCGATTTCCTTCTGGCGGGCATGGGTATCGTAGTTGCTGCCCTCCTTGTAGCGCCAGTGGGCCGCGACGCCGCGTTCGGCGATTTCATCCATCTCCTCGGTGCGGATCTGGATCTCAAAGATCTTTTCGTCCTCACCAATGATGGTGGTATGCAGCGACTGGTACATGTTCGTCTTCGGGACCGCGATATAATCCTTCAGCCGGCCTGGGATCGGGGTATATTCGGACTGGATATAGCCCAGGACTTCATAGCAGTTCTGCTTGGTCTTGGTGATGATGCGGATGGCCAGCAGGTCGAGGATCTCGTCAAAGCGCTTGTGCTTCACTTCCATCTTGTGATAGATGGAATAAAGATGCTTCGAGCGGCCGAAAATACGGAATTCCAGATGGTTTTCCGTCAGGAGCCTGGAAATATCCTTGATCATTGCCTGCACGGATTCATCCCGCTCGGCCTTCTTCATTTCCACCAGTTTGGCAATACGGTAGTAGCTTTCCCGGTCCAGGTAGAAGAAGCTCAGGTCTTCGAGTTCATTCTTGATGGCACTGATACCAAGCCGGTGGGCAATCGGGGCATAGA
>JAEEHG010000151.1 GCA_016280695.1 Solobacterium sp.
GAGGGTAATGCCTTCACCCGGCAGGATGCCGTCGGGGATCGGCGATTCATATTCACCATGGGTGGCTGCCAGCAGCTGTTTTCTGGCTTCCGCACACAGTTCCGGCTGGCGGAAGACCTTTACACAGCCGTAGGCAATGCCCTTGGCGGCGGCGAAGGCGGCCTTGTTGCCGATGGAGGTTCCCACCATGGCGGTATGCTGCCAGGTGTGCATGGAAGTGCCCGGTATGCAGGTGGCCGCGTTCAGCTGGGCACACGGAACCGCGTAGCTGACATCGCCGAAATCCGTGGATCCGGTCATGATCGTGTTCTGCTGGGCCGGGTCAAACGGGATGATGGAAGTAACGAGCGGCTTTTCGGCAAATTCTTCTGTACTGACCCCGTTGGCCGCGGCCCCGGTCCTGAGAACTTCGTCCTGCTGTTCCGGGGAAAGGGCGGCGACAAAGCGGCGGGCAACCGCGTAGTCCTCTTCGTCAAAATCCGGGGCCCCGGCAGCCAGGTAGGCATCCGAGAGGGTCCGGCACATGACCGGGTTCGGAATGTAGTCGGACATCCCGCCGACCTGCTCGATCTGCACCTGGGTGCCGGTCATCAGCGCGGCCCCGCGGGCAATATCGGAAACGCGTTCCAGCAGGTATTTGCTGTAGGCAATCTTCGGGGCCCGCAGGTAATACAGCAGGACTGCGTGTGACTGGACGACATTGGGTGCCTGTCCGCCGGCGTCCAGATAGGCGTAGTGCATGCGGGCTTTGTCAATCACGTGTTCACGCAGATAGTTGACCCCGACATTCATCAGTTCGCAGGCATCCAGGGCACTGCGGCCTTTTTCGGGCGAAGCGGCCGCGTGGGCGGCAACCCCGGAGAATGTAAATTTGGCGACCAGGTAGCCGACATGGCAGTAAGCCGGGGAAGCGTTGTAGGGCCGCGGGTGCCAGGTAAAACAGGCATCCAGTTCCCGGAAACAGCCGGCCTTGAGCATGAATGTCTTGCCGAAGCCGTTTTCCTCAGCCGGGGTGCCGTAGCAGACAATCGTGCCCTCCGTACCGCTTTCTTCCAGCCAGTGCCGGACCAGGATGGCCGCGCCGACCGCACCGCTGCCTAGGGCGTTGTGGCCGCAGCCGTGCCCGTGGGTATGACCGGGGAGCGGTGAGCGGGCCGGGTTGCCCCGTTCCTGGCTCAGCCCCGGCAGGGAATCATATTCCGCTGTGATACCGATGACCGGATGCCCGTGTCCGTAACGGGCTGCAAAAGCCGTGGGAATTCCCCCGACGCCTTTTTCCACCGTGAAGCCTTCCTGCGCCAGCACCGAAACCAGATAATCACAACTCTGATATTCACCATAGTCCGGCTCCGCATAGTCCCAGATCGTCTGGGTCATGCGGTCAATGACCGGTCTTTTTTCAGCTGCCGTATCCAGTATGAACTGCAGATCATTCATGATATTTTTCCTCCTGGACTGCTGTCCGGCAGGGAAAGATTTCCCCGCATCCGGCCACATTATAACATTACCCAATCGTAAAAAGAGGAAGGCCGGAAACATGACTGTGCGGCAATTCCCTCCGGCGGGCATGGCAAAATGCCCCAAAACCGCTATAAACCGCCATTTTCAGACACTTTTGCATGAATTACCGAGTGGAAATTTAGAGATTTCTATATATAATTATTGCGATACAACGCAATCACGTATCACGGAGGGCAACATGGCTATTTGCAACATTCTTGACCTACAGCTCGACAGTCGTAAAAACGGAGAGGACTGCGAATTCAACGGATACCTCGAAGACTACATGGGGGTTGACCCGGAACTGGCTCCGGTTCTGCGGGAGGCCTTCGCCGAAATTCTTTCTCAGGACGCGGATGTCAAAATCTGTGTCGGCCTGAAGAGCGAGATCAACAAAGATGCAATCAGCAACCAGATCATCCGCTATAAAGACATTTTCAAACTGAACGGAAAAGTGCTGACTTACCCATATATCCTGTACACAACAAAAGACGGTGAGGACAGAGCACTGCTGGTTGTGCCATACAGTACGTACAGTTTCATCTACGCAAAGGGTCTTTATTACTGCATGACCGAACCGGGCAGCCCGTTCATCGACTGCAAGAACGAAATCGTGGCAGTAACTTCCGACCGGGCCGACAAAATCGTCGGGGCCTACGCAAAGCTCTTCACAATGAAGGCAGGCGCCCTGCAGAGAAGCATCGATCATGATTTCTACCGGAACTATGACGAACTCAAGGACCTGGCTGTCAAGGCGGCCGGGGAACTGAAGGCGGAAGCGCCGGCGATCCTGTCAGCGCTGGAAGACAGGACCGCAGCCATCTACAGATATGTTGTCAACTGGTTCCTGCTCAAGAAGGTTCTGTATGTCCAGTACATGGTCAACAAGAACATTCTCAACAGTGTGCATGAAGGCAATGTCAAGAAACAGAGAAACCAGGCGAAGCTCAACGCTGATGATATTCTGTTTATGAGTTACAGCGAGATGTGGCGGACCACCGGACCGGAACCGGAAGAAGATGACCCGGAAGAACCGGCGGGAGAAGCGGCAGAGGAAACCGCTGAGTTCTGATTCAGGACATTTATGAACAGCATGATTACACCTGTCTGAAACGGACGGGTGTTTTCCTTTCCGGCCCTGACACATTGCCCCGGGCAGGCCGCCGGACTGTCTTTTCCTGCTTTTTTAAGAAGATTATTTAAAATAAAGTTGCGATTGATTTCCGAAGGGTTGAAACATGATATAATCAATTTCGCATGAAAGGGAGATATCAATGAGAAGAAGATCATCATTTGACGGATTATGGCTGCTGTTCCTGATTTTCTTCGTGTTTGGCACGGGAAGCATTTTCCCGTTGTTCCTCATTCTCGGACTGACGTCCTGGATGATGACGAAAGCAGTGCAGTCAAGCAGACAGCAGCAGGCAAACCGCCGCCGGACAACCTATAACCGCCGCCGGCCCCAGACCTCGGCAGATTATACCGCCAACAGCCAGTCCCGGGCGGACCTGGCCCGGATCAACGTTTATCTGCGGAAGTATTTCCGGACCCGGAAGCAGCTGGACATGCCGAACAATATCGACCTGGTTCTGCGTGAGGAAACCTATAAGTCACTGTACAGCCTGGATGTCTACCGGGATGGTTCCCGGATCGGGACCTTGGCAGAGTTCAGAAGCCGTTACGGCGACATCTATGACCAGATGTTTGATACCCTGCTCTCCATGGCCATCAACGACCAGACCGCCGCAAAGGGCGAAGTGGTCGATGCCGAAATCGTGGATAACAGGAAGAACGAAAAGAAACCGGATGCCAAGCCGGAGGAAAAGCGGGCCGCCTACTATGCCCGTGTGATCAATGATCTGAACGATGATATCCCGGATGAGGAGATTTCCAACGGTCTGTACGAAAGCAGCGCGCTGCTGAAGCAGATCGAGACGATGGAACAGAAATTCCCGGACAGCAAGGGCAAGCTGGACAAACTGTATCAGTACTACCTGCCGATCCAGGTCCGGATTCTGAACCAGTACGCAAACCTGCAGAATGTCAGATCGGATCCCAACTATGAGGCAACTGTCAGCAATCTGAAGAAAACCATCGGTCTGGTCAACCAGGCCATGCAGCAGCTGATTGCCGATATGTCCGACAGTGATTTCATCAATCTGACAGCAGACATGTCCACTCTGGAAGCCGTTCTGCAGAAGGACGGTCTGGCCGGGGACGGGACAATGGCTGCCCATGCCATGGCCTCCATGGAAGAAGCCGGCAGTAAAAAGTAACAGGAGGGACCATGAACGACAGAAAACGGGAAGAAGAAAAAGAGCGCCTGATGCGCGAACTGATGAACCGGAACCGCAATACGGTTCTTTCCAAGGAAGGCAAGGAGATTGTCCTGACAACCGGGAACGAAAAAACCGGCAAGGAAACCGAAGTGCCTTTCGGTACGGTCAATGCGTCCAAGGACCTGCTCAGCCGGGCCGATGATGCCCTGCTGTCCCTGCGCAAGGTGCTTGAGGGAAACCAGAAGGAACTC
>JAEEHG010000152.1 GCA_016280695.1 Solobacterium sp.
CCGCTGGTCACCTGCCTGCACCAGGCCTATGTGGCGGTCACCGGTGACACGGAGAATGTCCCGATGACAATGGGCGGCGGCACCTATGCCAAGGGGATCGGCAACACGATTGCCTTCGGCTGCGCGTTCCCGGGCAGGAATTACCATATCCACGAAGCCAACGAGGAATGCCCGATTGACGAACTGCTGCTGCAGGCGGAAATCTACGTGCAGGCTGTTCTGAATCTGCTGGCTCAGTAACATGAAAAGCGCTCCGGCGCTTTTTTTTACGGCAATAATGCTATAATGGCCCATAGAGGTTCAAACATGAAGAAAACAGCGATTCTGTACGATTTTGACAAAACACTGTGTACGAAGGACATGCAGGAATACAGCCTGATCCCGACCCTGGGCTATACCGATGCCGGTCAGTTCTGGGCGGAAGTCGGCGAGATGAGCCGGGCCCAGGCCATGGACCCGATCAGTGCCTACCTGTATTTCCTGCAGAAGAAATACATGGAGCACGGGACCCCGCTGCGCCGCGAGGATTTCGCCGTTCCCGGGCAGAAAATCGAGCTGTATCCGGGCCTGGATACATGGTTTGAAAGGATCAATGCCTACGGGGCCGGGCTGGGACTGGAAGTGGAGCATTACGTGATTTCCAGCGGCATGACGGAAATCATTG
The DNA here is from genome assembly GCA_016280695.1 of Solobacterium sp. GTDB lineage: Bacteria > Bacillota_I > Bacilli_A > Erysipelotrichales > Erysipelotrichaceae > Bulleidia. Next base: position 665 of record JAEEHG010000152.1, read on the forward strand.
AGAGTTCCGCCATCGCTGACAAGTTCCGCAGGATCTATGCCTGCCGGTATTTCTATGATGAAGAGGGTATTGCCCGCTGGCCGGCGCAGATCGTCAACTATACGACGAAAACACAGTATATCTTCCGGATCAACAAGCAGGTCCTGGATGAAAGCAATGACAACGATCTGAATTCGTATGTGGATCCGGCCCTGCGGCCGGTGCCGTTTACGCGGATGATCTACATAGCGGACGGGATCACGGATGTCCCGTGCATGCGGCTGGTCAAGGAGTACGGCGGCAAGTCCATTGTGGTCTACAATCCGGCATCGGCCCGGGCCGGGATGACGGCTGACCGGCTGATCCGGGAAGGCCGGGCAAACTATATGTCGGCGGCGGACTACCGTGAAGGCAGGGATATGGAGAGCATCATGAAGATGATTCTCGACCATATCGGCGCCGATGAGAAACTGATGGAACTGGAGGGGAAATACAGATGAAGACAAAATACGGGAAGGTGCTTCTGACAGCGGCGCTGGCCGCGGCTCTTTGCGGCTGTTCGTCAGGCGGCGGGAAACCGGTCATCCTGCTGGACGCCGGCCACGACCTCCAGGAAACCGGATATACAGCCTATGACCCGGATCTCGAACTGCCGTTTGTCAATTATGAGGAAGGGGCAGAAGATACCGGCCTGATAACCGAAGCGGCATATGATGAGGCGCTGACGGCGGAACTGGAAAGCCTGCTCAAGGCAACCGGCCAGTTTACCGTTGTGCGGATGAAAGACGCGGATGATACCATGACCATGGCCCGGCGTCTGGAAAAAATCGATAAGGAAAACCCGGACCTGGTGGTTTCCATCCATGCCATCCATACGACGGAACAGGGCGCCACAGCCCCGCTGATCTGTGTGGAACCGCCGGCCAGCAATACCCATGACGCTTCCTTCGCGGCCGGCAGTGCCCTGCAGGCCCATCTGTACCCGGCAGAGCGGGAAGCCCGGCTAGTTTACTGCTACTACACACCGGTGCGGCCGGAAACCTGGCAGCTGCATCTCGTACCGGCTGATGACACCACGGATTACGGGGAGGAAACCCTGGAAATCATGACCGGCAACAGTGCCCCGGTTGTCCAGATTGCCATGCTGTCCATGCACAGCCATGAGGACCTCGGAGCCCTGGCTTCGGCAGAAGGCATCCGGCAGACAGCGGAGATGATCAGGGACGGGCTGACAGATTATTTTGCGGATCAGAAGTGAAACAGGCGTACGCCTGTTTCTTGATTACCGTCCCGTCTGAACTGCGTTTTTTGCGGTAATTATGCGCTTTTCGGGTTGAAAATGAAGGTGATTCAGATACAATAGTTATTGTCATGTTATGACAGGGAGGAGATATTAGGTATTATGGCAAAAAAGAAAGTTGAAGCACTGACTAAAAAGGTACTTGCGGACAAGCTGGCAGAAGAAGCCGGCATGACAAAGAAGGCCGCTGCCGAGACTGTCAATTTTGTTTTTGAAACAATGGCAGAACAGATGAAGAAGGGCGGCGAAGTTGATATCAACGGTTTCGGCAAGTTCAGCGTCAAGAAGAGAGCTGCCCGTCAGGGTATCAACCCGCAGACCAAGGAAGTCATCAAGATCAAGGCGTCCAAGGTTCCTGCATTCAAGGCCAGCAAGACCCTGAAAGATCTCGTAAAATAAGATTATAAAAGCCAGATATACGAAGACAGCGTTCTGTGACCACGCTGTTTTCTTTTTCCCTGTTGACGGTGCCGGGGACTCTGATTATATACTTTTGTAGAGTTGTTAAAGGAGGTTTCCCATGAGCCGACGTTTTCTTGCCCGGAAGTACAACCATGACTTCCCGCCCGATGCCTTCAGTTCCAGTGCGCCTGCCCCGGCCGATACCATTTATCTCAATATCGGGGATCCGGATCTTCTGACCCCGAAAGTGATACTGGACGCGGCCTTTGCGGATGCCTATGCCGGACATACGAAATATACCGATACCAGAGGTTATCCGGAACTGCGGCAGGAAATCCTGAAGTTCTGGCAGAACCGTTACGGCATGCCGCTGCGGGATGAGAATATCTGTGTCACGGCTTCCGGCCAGTTCGGCATGTATGTGGCCTGCCAGACGGTCATCGATCCCGGTGATGAAGTGCTGGTTATCGAGCCGTACTTCCTGCCGTACCGTTCGGCAGTGGAGATGGCAGGGGGTGTGCCGGTCTATGTGGAAACACGTTTTGAGGAAGGCTTCGCGATTCGGACCGAACGCCTGGAAGCGGCGGTGACGCCGAAGACAAAGGCCCTGATCCTGAATAATCCGAACAATCCGACCGGGGCCGCCTACAGCCGGGAAACCCTGCAGGATGTGGCTGACTTCGCAGTCAGGCATGACCTGCTGGTGCTGGCGGATGATATCTATACATCGTTTGACTACACCAAGCCGTTTATCCCGATTGCCTCGCTTCCGGGGATGTTCGAGCGGACCGTTACGGTCAATTCAGGCTCCAAGAACTTTGTCATGACCGGCATGCGGATCGGCAACCTGGTGGCGGACGCGGATATCATCCAGGCCGCGAAGATTGTCGTCGAAGCGACCACCTATTCCTCACCGTCCATTTCCCAGCGAGCCATGCTGCACGCGTTCCGGCATTTTGAAGAGTTCGAGCAGGATGTGGCCGGTGCGTTCAGGGAACGGGTAGAATATGCCTATGAGCGGCTTTCCGCCATGCCGTTCATCGATGTCCTGCCGGTGCAGGGAACGTTCTATATCTTCCCGTGCGTCAGAAAGAGCGGGCTGGACGGCGCTGCCTTCTCAGCCCTGCTGGCCGAGCAGTGCCACATCAAGGTCATTCCGGGAGAGTTCTTCGGGCCCAGCGGCAGGGATCATATCCGGATTTCCTGCACGGTCAGCATGGATACGCTGAAGGAAGCCTTTGACCGGATGGAACGGCTCACATTCTAAGTGAAAAAAACGGCATCTGCCTGGCAGGCAGGTGCCGTTTTTATCTGTAATGATTTATTTTGCCAGCGGCTGTTTGTCAGCCAGCTTGAGGAAGATGAAGCCCAGGGCGAAGAAGACAGCCAGGGAAGCGACCGCGATGTTGATTGTGCCGCCCGCCAGTTTGACCCAGGCGATGACCGCCGAGCCGAGGAATGATGCGCCCTTGGCGAAGATGTCGTAGATGCCGAAGTATTCGCCGGAATTCTCCGCCGGGATGATCTTGGAGAAGTAGCTTCTGGACAGGGACTGGATGGAACCCTGGAAGCAGCCGACCCCGAAGGCCAGGATGCCGAAATGCAGCAGGGTCTTCAGTGTCAGGGCATACAGGCAGACACAGAAGTAACCGACAATACAG
>JAEEHG010000153.1 GCA_016280695.1 Solobacterium sp.
ACGTCAGCCAAATGCCCCTTGCCGTACACATTGACATAATAGACTGTTGTCCCGGTTTCCCTGGCTGCCGCGTTCAGCTGCGGCACGGCCCGCTGGCAGAACGGACAATCAATATACCCGTAGTAAAGAATCCCGGTGCCGCCTTCCTTGAAGAAACGGATGGAGTCGGCCCAGGTGATCTCCTGGAAATCCGCTGTCTCCCCCTCCAGCCAGCGGTAAGCGCTCATATCCGCCGGCTCCGCGTCCACTTCAAAAGCCGGTGCTTCCGGCTCCGGGTCCGCGTGGGAACACCCGCAAAGCATAACAGCCAGGCCCATTGCCAGCCACAGTTTTTTCTTCATACTACGCTTCCTCCGCATGGCAAAAAGGATTATAGCACAATCCGTAAAAGTCACACGGTTTCCCGCAATCTCATCACTTGTTTACTGATTCTGATTCCGATAGAATTTAATTAACAAGATCACAGAAGGAGGATCATCATGAAGTATCAGAAACTCGGAAAAACTGACCTCAACGTTTCCGTGGTATCATTCGGCGCCTGGGGCATCGGCGGCGGCATTGTCTGGCCGGACATGAATCTCGGTGTGGAAAATGTTAAGTCCCTGTTGGATGAAGCCAAGGATCTCGGCATCAACTACATTGATACGGCTCCTGTCTACGGTACTTCCGTATCCGAAAAGCTGCTTGGCGAAGCCCTGAAGGGACGCCGGGATGACTTCATCCTGCAGACCAAGTGCTCGCTGAACTGGCGCGGCGACGGCGGCAACTTCCACTATTCCAGAGACGGTGTCACCGTCAATAATGACACCAGTGCCAGAGCGGTCAAGCAGGACGTGGAAGACTCCCTGCTCCGTCTGCAGACTGACTACATCGATTCCATCGTTGTCCACTATGTATGCAAGAGCTGGCCGGTCGAAGAGACCATGGGTGCCCTCCAGGACCTGATCAAGGAAGGCAAGATCCGCGCTGTCTGCCTCTCGAACTCCCAGCCGGCGGATCTGGAAGAATATGAAAAATACGGCCATGTCGCTGCCGTCCAGGAATTCTTCAGCCTGCTGTCCCCGTTCCACGGTTATGACTACTTCGAAAACTGCACGAAGTACGGGACAACCTTCCAGGTTTACGGATCGCTGGAAGAAGGCTTCCTGACCGACCCGAAGTTTGTCGACAAGACCTTCCCGAAGGGCGATGTCCGCGGCAAGCTCCCGTGGATCGAGGAACCGATCAAGGGTGCCATCCACACGCTGTTCGATGAAACCCTGACCCCGTTAACCGAAAAGTACAACTGCTCCTATGCCAACCTGATCCAGGCTTGGACGCTGAAGCAGTATCCGAACCTGAACCTGCTGACCGGATTCCGGCGGGCGGAAACCATGCGGGATACCGTCAAGTGCTTCGACATTGAACTGAGTGACGAAGACTGCAAGCTCATGAGCGAGAAGGCAGCCCCGGCCCAGGTTCCTGTCCTCGACAAATAATCATTCCCGAAGAAAAATGACCGGTGATGCCGGTCATTTTTTTCGTGCTTTTTCGATGACTGCCCGGTATGGCATCAGCATCCCTTCGGTCATGCTGACGCCGCTCTTTTTCTGCAGCGCCGGGCTGTTCATCAGTGCCGACACCAGGTACATGGCAACCATCCGGCCCGGATGTTTCTGCGGGAAGTCATAGAAGCCGTGTTCCTTATAGAACCGGTGGTCTTCCTTCATCAGCCCCTGCATCTGCCAGATCAGGTCACGGAAGATCTTCATCCCGCCGACCCCGTAGAAATCCGCCGGCTGTCCGTAATGATTCTCCCGGGCATATGACAATGTCCTGGCCAGCTGCTCCAGCGCGGCATCCGGATCATGCTCATCCGTGACAATGCCGGCCAGATAATTCCCGCCGACCTGGGCCCGGGCATGCATGACCGTGCGCAGGTTTTCCTCCGCGGAGAGACTGCCGGAAACCAGATAGCCGACCGGTTTGCCCATGGTCACCGTCCGGTGCCCGTTGCAGAACTGGCGGTCATCATATGTCTTGAAGATGCTGCCCATGCTGTGATCCCTGACCGTGAAGGCATAGACGATGACATCAGCGCTGTTGATATGCTCCCGCAGATACGTATCGAACCCGTCGCGGTGGAAGCACTTGCCGTCGGAAGCACAGCGGAAACAGCCGATACAGCCGCCCGCAAAGGGAAAATCGTGCAGATTGACCAGTTCACAGTCCATGTTCAGGACACTGACAAACCGCCGGATCATGGCCTGCAGGTACGGGTTGGGATGCTCGCTGTCGTCATCATAGACCAGGGCTGCCCGGCCGCTTTTGTTCATCATGTTCAGGCACGGGGGCGAAGCTTTATGGCGCACACCGCTGCCGGCATGGACCACCGGGGCCTGCGCATAGCCGTTTTCCATCTGCCACAGGACAAAGCGGAAAAAAGAAACAGCTTCCTGCTGCCCTTTCTCGTGGAGCAGGTCCTCCATGTCCGCCGACAGGCCGCCGGCATACCTCAGGCCGAAGTCCGCGCAGTTGTCAATGATGAACTGATGGGCCGTGACATCATAGAAATGCTTGGAGGTCGTGATCTGGGCTGCATACCGGCCGCGGACATCGACCCGGTTTTCCTTCATCAGCTCGATAAACCGATGCAGCTGGGCCGGCACCAGGAACGTATAGACCGGATAGCAGAAGAGAATCAGGTCCGCCGCCTGCAGGGCTTTGGCATAAGCGCTGAAGTCCCGCTCAATTTTCCTGATTTCCCGTCCGACGTGACGTATTTCCAAATCCCCTGTGAGACCGCATGCCTGCAGATAATTCACCGTCTGCAGGGTAATGCTGTCAGAACCGGCCGGGGAGCCGTTGAGTACCAGTATTTTCATGTGTGCCTCCGTTGTCTGCTATCAGTCTATCATCCGGAACGGAAAAAGGTACACCCCCTTCGGGTGTACCCTGATGACTGCAGTGAATCAACGCATGTAGTATGGTGTTACGTATGCCGGCAGGCCATCCTTCATGATGATGTCCGGGGTGCCTTCGATCAGCGGCCGCAGATAGCTGTAGCCTTCTTCCGTGATGCCCTTCATATCCGGCAGGATCCACTCCTTCGGGAAGTTCTTGACGAAGTTGGCAACCTTGTCGGCGTCGATGGCGAAGTATTCGACATCATACTTCTCCCCGTCCTTGCGGCGGATCCCAACCATCTTGCCGGTGAAGACGCCGTCAGCGGACCGCATATGTGCGGACATGCCGAGGTTGAAGGATTCGGTTACGTCAACCAGGGACTGTTCACTGGCGTGGCAGCGCTGGGCAGTAGAGAGATCCTGCACCTTGCAGCGGCTGGCTGTGTTGGTGGTCAGAATCATGTTCTCGAGCGCCTTGCCGGCCCCGCCGAGAACTGCGTGGCCGAAGCCGTCATTCTTGGCTTCGCCGGCAGCGATGTATGTACCGTCAGCGTAGTGCGCGCCTTCCGAAACAACGATATAGCACTTGTTCTTTTCGGCGATGCATTCGGCAACCCGCTTCAGGAATGCCTCCTTGTCGAAGTCCATTTCCGGCAGGATCAGGATATCCACATGGCCGGACAGGCACGCGCTGGCTGCCAGCCAGCCGGCATCCCGGCCCATGGTTTCGAGAATGAAGACTTCCTGACGGGTATAGACATTGACATCCAGCCAGGTCTGCAGCGCTGTTGTCGCGATGAACTTGGCGGCGGACGCGAAGCCCGGGCAGTGGTCTGTTTCCATCAGGTCATTGTCAACGGTCTTCGGGCAGCCGACAAATCTTCTGCCGGTAACGCCGTGGCTGCGGGCATATTCACTCAGGGCCGCAACTGTGTCCATCGAGTCGTTGCCGCCGGTGTAGAACAGTGTTTCGACGTCATATTTCTCCATGATTTTGATCAGCTTTTCGAAGTCTGCCACATTATCCCGCTTAAGCTTGTAACGGCAGGAACCCAGAGCTGAAGACGGTGTCTGCCGGAGAATCCGGTTTTCTTCCTCACTCATGTCTGTCAGATCATAGAAGCGTTCATTCAGAATCCCTTCAATACCATTCAGACCGCCCAGCACCTTGTCATAGACTGGGTTCATCTGATTTGCCCGGACGATGCCGGCGATAGTTGCGTTGATAACCGAAGTCGGGCCTCCGGACTGTGCAACAATGCAGTTTGCCATAATTAAAATCCTCCTGTATATGCTCTTATCATTATAGCAGTTTCAGACGCGCTTAACTGCTCAGTTTTTCCCACTCGTCATACAGATGTGCCAGTTCGTTGTGAATCTCATCGATCCGCTCGTCCAGCCGGTTCATCTTCTGATAATCCTGATAGTATTCCGGTTCAAACCGCAGGGCCCGCATGTCTTCCAGTTCGGTTTCCTTTTCCGTGATTTCCTTTTCCAGCCGGGCAATCATGCGCCGCTGTGACTCGGGGGAGAGCCGCTTTTCCCTGGCTTCGGCCGCCGGTGCGGCAGTCTTTGCCGGCGCAGCGGGTTCCCGTTCACTCTGCCGGTCAGCCATATATTCCGTATAGGTCATGGGTATATACCGGGCCCCGGATTCATCAATAAACAGCAGGGCTGTAGCCAGCTGGCTGATGAAATACCGGTCATGGGATACAAACAGGATCGTCCCGCTGAAGGATCTCAGGGCATCTTCCAGGGCTTCCTTGCCGGGAATATCGAGATGGTTGGTCGGTTCATCAAGGATCAGGAAATTGGCATGCTGAAGCAGCAGCCGGGCCAGGGCCAGACGTACTTTTTCACCGCCGGACAGCACATCCACGGTCTTGAACACATCGTCGGCCGAGAACAGGAACTGCCCCAGCACCGAACGGATGGTGGTGCGGTCCAGGTCCGGATATTCGTCCCACAGTTCCTCCAGCACGGTTTTGCCGGAAGAGAACTGGGCCAGCTGCTGGTCAAAATAACCGGTTTCGATCTGATGCCCGAACAGCATACTGCCGCCCAGGGGCGGAAGCAGCCGCATCAGAGTCTTCACCAAGGTGGATTTGCCCGTGCCGTTGGGGCCGATAATGGCCACCCGGTCACCCCGGCGCAGCTCCATCGTCACCGTGCAGAGCGGCCGGTCATAGCCTACCGCGAGCCGGTCTGTTTCCAGCACCCGTTCGCCGCCCTTAATCCGCGGGGTGAAAACCGCATGGAACGTCCGGTCATCCGCTGCCTTGACCGGATCGATCTTCTCCATCCGGTCCAGATATTTGATCTTGGACTGGGCAAAGGCCGCCTTGTTCTTCTTGTAGCGGAATTTCTCAATCAGCGCTTCCAGCCGCTCGATATCTTTCTGCTGGCGGTTGTAGGCTGCCTGCTGGCGTTCCAGGCTGTTCTGTTTCTGCTGCACATAGGATGTATAGTTGCCGGTATAGCGGGTCATCTTCCCGTATTCCAGATCATAGACAACATCCACAACCCGGTCCAGGAACATCCGGTCATGGGAGACAATGACGACAGCCTTGGGATAGTTCTTCACATATCCTTCCAGCCACTCGATCGTCTCCAGATCCAGATGGTTGGTCGGTTCATCCAGCAGGAGGATATCCGGTTTGGACAGCAGCAGCCGGACAAATGCGATCCGGGTCTTCTGGCCGCCGGAGAACTCCCCGATCCGCCGTTTCAGATCTTCCGGTCCGAACCCGAAGCGGGTAAACACCGTCCGCATTTCCGTATCCCAGTTATAGCCGTTGAGCGCCTCAAATTTCTCCTGGGCCTCGGCATACCGGTTCAGCAGTTTTTCACTGACATCACCCTGCATCTGCGCTTCCATCTCCTGCATCTGCCGCTGCAGTGCAAAGACCGGCGAAAACACCTTCATCAGTTCCTGTTCCACGGTACTGCCGTCGTCCTCCAGCACTTTCTGAGCCAGATAGCCGATCGTGGTGCCGTTGACCATGGACACGTTGCCGCGGTCGAAGGCATATTCACCGCACATGCAGCGCAGAAAAGTCGTCTTGCCGCAGCCGTTGCGGCCGACGATGGTTATTTTCTCATTTGACTTGATCTCAAACTGTACATCTTCAAAGACGGCATCAGCGCCGAAGTACTTGGATCCGTGACTCACCTGATAAAGCATACGATGATATTGTATCTGATTTGACAAAAAAGAAAACAGCCTTTGCAGGCTGTGTGATCACGCGTCGTACAGGCACGCCAGCAGATCATCCAGTGACAGGGTGATCAGCGTATACGCATATTCACCGGCTTCCGGGCTGATGCAGGTTCCGGCAAATGACCGGTCCTCCAGCTGCAGGGCAAAACGGACCCCGTTCACCTGCCGCTGCCATGTCATCAGCGGCTGGTCCCCGCCGGCTTCAGCAGTCTGTTTCCGTTCGATCTCGGTTTCCAGCAGCCGCTTCAGCCGCTGCCTGCGGCCGTCCCGGTCCAGGCACTGCATCTCGGCCGGACAGTTCTCCAGTACATAGGAAACACAGAACCTGACCAGGTCCTCCAGCAGGTCCATGCCGTCATCCTCATCCGCGAAGGCCATTGCCGTCTGCAGATACCAGCGGTCATCTTCCGGCAGAACCGCATAAACATCCCGGAAATTCATGGTCAGAATCCCGGCGTCTTCCAGCAGGCTGTCATACAGCATGAAGCCCTGGCTCTGAAAGAATTCATGCACCGCCATGAAGAGACTTGAGCGGATCCGCCGCCGGCTGACCTCCCGCTCCCCGGCAAACAGTTCCGGCCGGCCCTGCGCCTCACAGGTCACTTCCGACGCGTCCACAAAGAAACCGCTGTTCTTTTCGGTTTCACAATACTGCCCGACAACGGAAACCGCGGCGCCGGTCTTCGGGCAGATGCTGCCCTTCGGCATGCGCACGCACGCAGCACCGAGGCAGGTACCGTCACTGATTTCGGCAATCACAAAATCATCTTCCTGCCGGCGGGTTCTGATCCAGCCCTGCAGGAAAACCGTATCAATCTGGTCTTTTTCCATATCCGAACCGCTGCGGAACAGGTCAAACAATTCTCTCACGGTGATTTCAATGGCCATAACGCTTCCTCCGGATGCTGTTATTTCTGCATAGAATTGGCTTCAAAGACAAGTTCCTGAATACTCGAAACAACATCGATTTCCTTGACATGCACGCCTTCCGGTACGGAGAAATGCTCTGAAGTGAAATCGACAATCCCGTTAATGCCGTTGGCAATCAGGAGATCCACTGTTTCCTGCACATTCCGGGAAATGCACAGAATGGCAATACGGCAGCTCTCCGGCTTTTTTTCGGCGATGTCCCGCAGATCATAGACCGGCACGCAGGCATCCTTCACCTTCTCCGGTTCCAGATCAAAGGCACATTCGATTTCCCCGACAACATGGTCCCAGTTATTGTAATTCAGCAGGGCTTTACCGAGATTCCCGCAGCCGACCAGGATGATTTTCTCCTGGAAGTTCATTCCAAGTTCATTGGAAAAAATCCGGATAATCGTGTCAACATCATATCCGTATCCCTGTTTGCCGAGACTGCCGAGGAAACTGAAATCCCTTCTGATGGTTGTCGGCTCAATGGAAACATATTCTGCCAGTTCCTTTGACATGATCCTTGTTTTTCCGCCGGCCCGCAGTTTCCGAAGTGCTTTCAGATATACAGGATATCTGTGCAGTGTCGCTTTCGGTACCTGTTTCTTATTACCCATATGAATATCCCTACCTTGATCAATTATATAATCAAATCTTCACAATGTGAATTTTTCAGGATTTTTCACCAGGCATTTCCAGCGCCGGATCAGCCGCCGCGGTCAGATCACCGGTCAGGCCGTGCTTCCAGGCAACCGTACCGGCCGCGCCGATCATAGCCGCATTGTCCGTACAGCACCACATCGGCGGGATCACCAGTTCGGTTTCCGGATACGCCGCCATCTCTTCCGTAATCATCTGCCGCAGGCGGGAGTTGGCCGCCACGCCGCCGGCCAGCACCAGCATTGCCGGTTCGAATTCTTCCACGGCCTTCAGAGTCTTGCCGATCAGCTGGCGCAGCGCGGTTTCCTGGAATGAGCAGGCCAGGTCCTCCGCTTTCACGTCATTGCCATGCCGGTGTTCCCGGTCAACCAGCTGCAGGACAGCCGTCTTGAGCCCGGAAAAGGAAAAATCCAGTTCCCCGGCCACTTTCGGCTGCGGCAGTCTGTACAGCGGCTGCCCCGTCTTGGCCATCCGGTCAATCACCGGCCCGCCCGGGTAGCCCAGGTCCAGTACCCGCGCCACTTTGTCATAAGCTTCACCGATTGCGTCATCCATGGTTGAGCCGAGCACTTCAAAAGACCAGTCATCCTTCATCCTGACCAGTTCGGTATGGCCGCCCGATACCACCAGGGCCAGCAGCGGGAACTTCAGATCCGCCACAAACGCGTTGGCATAGATATGCCCGGTCAGATGATGCACCGGCACCAGCGGCTTGTGAAATGTCCAGGCCAGGGTCTTCGCCGCCTGGACGCCGACATGCAGGGAACCGATCAGGCCGGGCCCCTGGGTATAGGCAATGGCGTCGATATCAGCCATCGTGACACCGGCTTTGCGGACCGCTTCCGAAATCACCGCGGAGATATTCTCCACATGGATCCGGCTCGCCACTTCCGGCACTACGCCGCCGTACAGCGTATGCACATTGATCTGACTGGAAACAATGTTTGAAAGAATCTCTTTGCCGTCTTTCACCACGGCACAGGCTGTCTCGTCACAGCTTGTTTCAATCGCCAGTATCATCGTCATCTTCGTATCCTCCCAGGGGTTTGACCATCAGATAGGCATCTTCCCCGTTATCCGTATAGTAATGGCGCCGGATATTCGCCTGTATGAACCCGTTTTTTTCATAAAGCCGGATCGCCTTTTCATTGGAAACCCGGACTTCCAGGCTGATTACTTCGCAGTGTGCCTCTTCGGCCCTCTTTATCATTTCATCCAGCATGAGCTGGGCAATGCCTTCCCGGCGGCAGTCCTCCCGCACTCCGATCGTTGCCACCTGGGCCTGCTCATACAGGATCCAGAGATCGCAGTAACCGGTGATGCCGCGCTCATCTTCCGTCACATACAGCTGCGCGAAGGGATTGCTGCGCAGCTCATCCCGGTAGGCCTTCAGCGGCCAGGGTGACGAAAAGATCCGCTTTTCGATCGGCATGATTTCCGCGAGATCCTCTTCCCGCATCTCCCGGATCATCATTTTGTCCGGTACGCCTCAATGGATTTCAGATATTCCGGAGTCACAAGGTCCGGATTCTCCGCCCTGACCCATTTATCGCGGACGGCCGGGAAACGGGCCGCCAGGTCGGGAATATTGTCAGGTCTTTCAACCAGATGCCCGTCGCCGATGACCGTGTCATCCGCTTTCAGGGCAGTCATGATTTCTTCCGTCGGCAATGCTTCCGGCCCGCTGATCCGCTTTCCGGCTTCATACACGGCGGTATAAGCCCGGTGACTGCGCGCGTCCAGGACAACCGTGCAGGTTTCATTGCCGGCAAACAGGTCCAGCGTCGGTACCGTATAGAGAGGTATGCCGCGCAGGGAGCACATGACTTTGGCAATGGTCATGGCAATCCGCACCCCGGTATAGCTGCCCGGCCCGGAGGTGATGGCTACTTCATCAATATCCTCAGGATGCAGCCCGGCTTCCGTCATCAGTGTTTCCAGGCATGGGAAGATTTCCTCAGACTGTTTTTTCCAGCATTCCTTCTGCACCGAACCCAGCAGCTGCCCGTCCCGGTACAGGGCCAGGACCAGAAAGATATGGCTTGTATCCATGCAAAGTGTAATCATGCAAATACCTCCAGCAGTTTTTCGTATGCTTCCCCGGACGCTTCCAGTTCGATTCTTCTTCTGTCTTCGGCTTCCAGGTGCAGCGAGATGCTCAGATGTTCCTCAGGAATCAGGTCCGGCACAAACTGGGACCACTCAATGACAGTCAGGCCGTCATCATTCAGGAATTCCTCAAAGCCGAGATCCTGGCTGACCCCTTCGAGCCGGTACGCGTCGATGTGATACAGCGGCATCCGCCCCTTATAGATCTTGAGCAGGTTAAACGTCGGGCTGGTCACATGCCTGGTGATGCCCAGGCCTTTTGCCATACCCTGTGTCATCGTGGTCTTGCCGGCCCCGAGATCACCTTTCATCAGGAATACCATGTTCGGTCCGGCTGCCGCCGCCAGTTTTTCCCCGACCGCCCTGGTTTCCTCAGCATTTTCCGTATAAATAACTATATTTTTCATATTCAGACACCCGTCTTATTATTATACGCCAAAGTATGACCTGCGCCGCACGGAAAACAAACCGCACATAACGGTTAATGCCCATACAGGAACAGACTGCATATTATCTGAAATTTATATCGTATAAATTCATTTAAATATTTTTTCGTTTTAGTATCTTTGTATACCTTACTATAGTAATAATGAACAAGCCTCCAG
>JAEEHG010000154.1 GCA_016280695.1 Solobacterium sp.
AGCCGGCCTGCACCGGTTCCAGTGTCGGCATCTCGATTGCCCACAATGATGAAGAATACCTGCAGGCTTTCGAGGAAGCCCGGCAGTATGACCTGAAGATCATCACCGAAAAAGTCGTCAAGCCGATGCGGGAGATCAACTGCTCCGTTGCCGGTGACAGCTTTGAGGCCTTCCCTTCCGTTCTGGAAGAAGTAAACAAGAACAACAACGAGGAAATCCTTTCCTTTGACAAGAAATACATGGGCGGCGGCAAGAATGCCAAGGGCGCCGGCAGCCAGCCTTCCAAGGGCATGGCCAGCACAGCCCGCATTGTCCCGGCACCGCTGACCGATGCCCAGACAAAGCAGATCCAGGAATATGCCCTGAAGACCTTCAAGGTGCTTGGCATGAGCGGCGTATGCCGGATTGACTTCATGATGGATGCCGAGACAAAGACGATCTATGTCAATGAAGTCAACACGATTCCGGGCAGTCTGGCCTTCTATCTCTGGGAAGCGACGGATGTGCCGTTCCGGGTCCTGATGGACAAACTGATCCAGCTGGGGCTCGACCGGGCCCGCCGGCGGTCACGCATGACCTTTTCCTACGATACCAACCTGCTGGCTTCCTATTCGGAAAACAGTGCCAAGGGTGCGAAAGGCGCGAAGCAGTAAGCTTCCGCTTTTTTCATTTCCGGGCATGATATAATTGGAACAGAAAGTGAAGGTAATACAATATGTCTACTCCTCATAACAGCGGTGTTCCCGGACAGTTTGCCAAAACCGTCCTGATGCCCGGTGATCCCCTGCGGGCCAAATTCATTGCCGATACATTCCTTGAGAATGCCGAACTGATTACGTCGGTCCGTAATGTTTACGGCTATACCGGAACATATAATGGAAAGAAAGTGTCTGTCATGGCGTCCGGCATGGGCATGCCGAGCATCGGCATCTATTCCTATGAACTGTTCAAGTTCTACGATGTGGACAATATCATCCGGGTCGGGTCCGCCGGTGCTTATTCCGCTGATCTGAAGCTGTATGATGTCGTGCTGGCTACGGCTGCCTACTCCGAGTCCACTTTTGCCAGGACCCAGTCCGGGCGTGATATCCCGGATACCCTGCTGCCGTCCGCAGAACTCAACCAGCGCCTGCGTGAAGCGGCTGTCAAACTGGATATTCCGCTTCATGAAGGTGTGATTCACAGCAGTGACGTCTTCTACCGGGATAATTTTGACTGGACAACCGTGCGGGATCAGCGCGGCTGTGTCGCCTGCGAAATGGAAAGCTATGCCCTGTTCCACAACGCTGCCATTCTGGGCAAACACGCCGCCTGCGTGGTAACAATCTCCGACAGTTTTGTCTACCCGGAAATCACTACCCCGGAAGAAAGACAGAAATCATTCACCAACATGATGAAAATTGCCCTGGAGGCTGCCGAGTAAAAATAATTGTTGCGTTACATCATATCGTGTGGTATATTATGAAAGCGCACTGATATGAGTGCTGGCTGACTGAAGAAGTACTCAAGAGGTCGAAGAGGTGCCCCTGCTAAGGGCATAGGTCGGGAAACCGGCGCGCGGGTTCAAATCCCGCCTTCTTCGCCAGTAACGGTTCCGTGGTGTAGTGGCTAACATGCCTCCCTGTCACGGAGGAGATCGCGAGTTCGATCCTCGTCGGAACCGCCATTCTTTGCGGCTGTAGTTCAATGGTAGAACGCCACCTTGCCAAGGTGGACACGGGGGTCCGATTCCCCTCAGCCGCTCCATCTGATTTGTCCTTCCCGTATGGGGAGTTTTTTTATGTCTTTATGTGAAATTAAGTGATTTGACCACTGGTCAAAAATTTGTGCTATGATAGACTCAATTATGAAAGGACGGAATACAATGGAAACTACTCGTACATATATTCTCCCCTATGACAGCTCTGCCCAGTCCGTTGCCTACGCGCTGGCCGAATACCTTGATGTAGAGAAGAACATGATCACCCAGACCATGCGGACCCGCAACGGATATACTGTCCAGTGCAAGGGTGACGCAACCGCCGAATGGACGAAATATATCGGCATGGACGCTGCCCTGTCTGTCGCCATGACCCAGATTGATGACGAACTCACTGTCGTTATCGGTACTGACAAGTGGGTGGAAAAGCTCGGCATCGCCGCTGTCGGTTCGATCTTCTTCCAGCCGCTGCTGATTACAGCCGGCATCGGGGCCCTGCGTCAGGCCACCCTGCCGCAGGATATCTTCCGCTTTATTGAAGATTTCCTCGGTGTGGAGCCGGTTGAGAAAGTCGTCCCGGAACGCACCGCACCGGTCGAAAAGCCGGAAGTTGTGCTCTGCCCGAAATGTGGCACTGCCAATCGGATCGGTTCCCTCTTCTGCCGGGAATGCGGCGAAAAGCTGGTCAAGCCGGTCGTGAAATGTCCGGAATGCGACGCTGTCCTGGAAGGGGATGAAACCTTCTGCCCGTTCTGCGGCAAGCGCCTGAAATAAAAAACTGAACCTGGCAACAGGTTCTTTTCATTCCCGGTATTATCATGTACACTTTATCCGTGTGATTGGAGGGTGCCATGAGCAAAGCAGGAATTACCATGCTGGCGACAATCAGTGTCATGTTCACGCTGATGACATTGTTCTGCCTGTACCGGCTGGCAACCGGGTATACACCGGCAATCAGTGCGGCATTCCCGTGTCTTCTTGTCGCGGTATATACCGGCTGGCTGGCTTATCATTTTCTTCATAAAAAGCCGGTCAGTGATGACGACGATGACTGAAAGACCTGAAAAGGTCCGGACCATGACGGTCCGGGCCTTTTTCCTGCTCAGTGATTGAAGGCGTCCGGCAGATCGTTTTCCAGCAGGATCGTATCAGCCGGCGTCGCGTTCTTCCAGACCCAGTCAAACGCTTCCTTAACGGTGGCCAGCACATGCACATGCGACATATCATAGCCGGAATCCTCCAGGCCCTGCCGGATGGCATGAACCTGTTTCTCCCCGACCAGGATGACCTCGTCGGCACACCCTTTCATCCGGGTTCCGAACGTATGGTTGATTTCATCCTGACGTTCCCCGAGCTCAATCATGCCCGGCGTGACAATAATCCGTTTACCGGGCATCTTCGCCAGCACTTCCAGGGCCATTGCGGCGCCGCTGGGATTGGCATTGAACGCGTCATCGATAAATGAATAACCGCCGATAATCTTTTTCTCCAGACGGTGCTCCACCTGTTTCATTTCCCGGACAGCCCGCTGGATCCGCGGCCAGGGAATCGCCAGTGTCCTGGCAACAGCCACCGCTGACAGGATATTCAGGATATTCAGCTCGCCCAGCAGCTTGGTCTCAAACGCATGGCTTTCGCCTTCGGCCTCCACATTGAAGGAAGAACCGTAAGGACCGTAATCGATATCCACGGCCCGGAAATCAGCCTCCCTGCACCGGATCCCGTAGGTCAGGATTCTGACCGGGTTTTTGATTTCATATGCCCGGATCAGTTCATTGTCATAATTCAGAATGCCCGTCCCGTCCGGCGGCAGCAGTTCGATCATCTGCATCTTCTCCCGGGTGATGTTGTCCTGGGAACCGAAGGTCTGCAGGTGCTGCGGGCCGATGGAGGTCACCACCCCGATCACGGGATGGACAAAATTCATCAGTTCCGTGATATCGCCGACATGATCCGCCCCCATTTCACAGACAAAAACCTGGTGGATGGGTTTCAGCAGTTCCCGGATCGTCCGGGTAATGCCCATCGGGGTGTTGTACGAAGCCGGTGTCATCAGCGACATATACTGCTCGGAAACAATGGACTGGATGACATTCTTGGTGGAAGTCTTGCCGTAGCTGCCGGTAATGCCGATGCGTATCAGGTCCGCGTGCTGATTCAGGATATCCTTCGCTTCATTGAGATACCGGGTCCGGCCCGCCTTTTCAATCGGCGCCGTGATGACAGCCATGGGATAAATCAGCAGCCAGGGCAGACAGGCGGAAAGCAGCGGCGCGCAGATCCGGAAGAACACCGGCGCCAGGTTCAGCCCGGCGGCACAAATCACGGCCAGGCCGGCCATGACGGCAATCTGGCGCTTGACCCGGTTGGTATAGACCAGCGGCTTGATATAGCTCCTGCCGCGCTCCTGCAGAATTCTCAAAACGGTCAGCACCGCCCCGGAAACAGCCAGGGCCGCAGCCCCCTGCCCCCACAGCAGCTGGGCCGCCGCCGTGACAGCGGAAAGCACGGCCGGCAGGACATACTGCCCCGCTCCGGCCAGACCGTTTTCCCGCAGCCATTTTGTAAACCGCGCGCATTCGTAGCGGTTCTGCTGAAACATGTGCAGGGCATGCTTGCCGGGCACCAGCATCGATGTCAGCCACAGGCATATTCCGATGATTGTAAGTATCTTCATCTGTTCATATCCTCTTTCAGAAAGACAT
Organism: Solobacterium sp.; assembly: GCA_016280695.1. Taxonomy (GTDB): domain Bacteria; phylum Bacillota_I; class Bacilli_A; order Erysipelotrichales; family Erysipelotrichaceae; genus Bulleidia. The sequence continues at coordinate 4,405 of JAEEHG010000154.1, forward strand.
CAAGCACCCGGTTGAACCTGTCACTCTGATGCCAGTAGGCAAAATGGTCATCCCCGGCGAACACCGCAAGGCCGGCGTCCGGGATTTCCTTTTCCATCAGCTGGCCCATCCAGAGCGGCACAGCTTCATCCATATCACCCCAGACCAGCAGCACCGGGCAGCTGATCTCCTTCAGTACCGGGGTTACATCATCATTTACCACTTTGACAAAAGATTCCCGCATAATGCCGCTGACATTCCGGTAGTCTTCCGAACCGGCCCGGTTCTGCAGTTCCGCCAGTTTCTTCTCATTGCCGGTGGCCTGCAGGAGCCACTTGCCGGCCTTAAACGTCTTTGTCCGCAGATGCCAGCCGAGATCCCGTTTCGGGCGAATGCCGGCCGCCCCGGTCAGGCACATCCGGCGCACGTCATGGTGAACCGCCGCATAACGGATCGCCACCCGGCAGCCGAACGAATGTCCGATCAGAATCGGATCCTCAATCCCGTTGGCACTGATGAATTCTTCCAGAAAATGCATATACTCCGGCACACCCCAGGGCACAGGCGGCAGGCTGCTTTCCCCGAAACCCGGAAAATCCAGATTGTATACGGAAAAAGAAGAACACAGATGCTCTTCCACTGCACTCATCATATACATATTCTGACCCCAGCCATGCAGCAGGATCACATCCCGGCCGCTGCCGCTGTGCCGGAAAGCTGTCCTTACGCCGGCAAATTCCGCAAATTCTGTCATATGTCCTATATTGTACCCGATCTTTCCGCCGCCGTTAAGCCGGAAATCGCGTTTACTTTCTGTTTCCCCGGGCCCGTTCCTTTTCCCGTTTTTCCTTCCGGCTGATCTCTTTCCAGATCCTGAACTGCACCCCGTCAGGCAGATTGGAAGCTTCCACCCGGTATCCGTATGTCGTCACGACCCGGTAGACAATCGAAAGGCCCAGGCCGAACTGTCCGTCGGTGCCCTTCTCATACGGCTGGAACAATTTGTTCAGCGTGGCCTGGTCAATCGGCCTGCCGTCATTGAAAATAATCAGCTCGGCATCATGGAGCTGGATGCTGATCCTGGTTTTGGCATAGCGCAGGGCATTGTCAATCAGGTTTTCGACAGCGATCCGCCAGGGATCCTCATCCCCGTGGAAAAAGACTTCCGGGTCCATAATCCGCTCAAAGGTGATTTCCGGCCGGATGACTTTCAGGGACAGCAGAACCTTGTCGATGACGTCATTCATGTTCAGGGTATCCCCTTCCGGGCAGTCATCCAGAAGATAACCCATCTTATTCAGGGTAATCAGGCTGCGGACTTTCTTGTCCAGCCGATCGGCGTGCTCAATGATGACATCAATCGATTTCTCCAGGCTCCCGTACGGATAGATGCCGTCCTTGATGCTTTCGCCGTAAGAACGGATCGTGGCAATCGGGGTCTTGAGGTCATGGGAGATATTCTGGATCATCTCCTCTTTTTCACGGTTCTGCTTTTCCAGTTCCTCCTGCATGTCCCGCAGGGCTTCCGCGACTTCACCGATTTCATCCCGGCGGTTGACATTCAGCTCGGCAGCCTCATCGTTTTTGACCCGGTTGGCATAGTTGCGGATCTGGTTCAGCGGATGGATCAGGGACGCGACCCAGAGCAGCAGCAGGAAAAAGAGCAGGCCGGCAATCACGACGTTCATA
>JAEEHG010000155.1 GCA_016280695.1 Solobacterium sp.
AGGTCAGCGGCATCAGTATCCGGATCCAGGGCGGCCCGGAAGGCAGCGTACTGTTCATGGCCGGCCTGCAGCCCGCTTAAGAGGAAGCGCAGATCACGGCGGGAAGCGACGGGATCATTCCGGTGGGCAAGCAGGTTCTGCACGGTATTCTGGTCATGCCGGGAGTATTTCAGCCGCTGCAGGGCAGCAGACGGATCCGGGGTTCCGACCAGCAGCACGGCCAGGGCAGCCAGGGGATTATCCGGCAGGACCTCTGTGATCCGCAGCCACCGTTCTGCGCACAGGACATGCAGTTCCGGCAGGATCACTTCCATTACATCCCGGTAATCACGCAGGATCCGGGCCCGTCCCGGGCCGGCCAGCAGCCGCCCGAGTTCGCTCTGAACCCGCTCGGCAGAGACATACGAGAGATCGTGGCGGGCATTGTGGACAGCCTCAGCCGTGGCGGCTTCGATGGTAAAATCCAGTTCCGCCGCGAAGCGCAGGGCCCGCAGGATGCGCAGGGCATCTTCCCGGAAACGTTCCGCCGGATCGTTGACCGTACGGATGATATGCCGGCGGAGGTCGTCTTCGCCGTGGAAAAAATCAATCACGCCTTCCAGCGGATGGAAGCACATGGCATTGATGGTAAAGTCACGCCGGGCGCAGTCTGCCGCCAGGTCAGACGTGAAGGCAACCGCGTCCGGGTGGCGGTGGTCCCCGTACTGTGATTCCGTGCGGTACGTGGTGATTTCCACCTGCATCTGCCCGGTGATTACGGTCAGCGTACCGTGCTTCAGGCCGGTTTCGACTGTCCGGTGCGAAGCGAATACCTGCTTCATCTGCTCCGGCAGGGCATTGGTGGTGATGTCATAATCGTGGACCGGCCGGCCGAGATACATGTCCCGGACAGCCCCGCCCACGACAAAAGCCTCATAGCCGCTTTCATTCAGCAGGCTGAGGCATTCCTGTACGGGATAAGGCAGGCCGCAGTGATTCATAACCCTATTATAATCGGCATTGCAATCCGTCTGAACCGCCATTAAAATCTTTTTATATGAGTACGGAAACAACAAAAAGCGGTCTGATGACCTCAGGCGGGATCTACAGCGCGATCATCCGGTTTGCCGTGCCGCTGCTGCTGGGCAGCCTGTTCCAGCAGATGTACAACACGGTGGACTCCATCGTGGTCGGCAATTATGTCGGGCATACGGCCCTGGCGGCAGTCGGTTCGGCCACCCCGGTCATCAACGTCATTATCATGATCTTCCAGGGCCTGGCGGTCGGCGGCGGGGTGGTCATCTCGCAGTCCTTCGGGGCCCGCAATATTGAGAAGGAAAGAAAAGCCGTGCACACGCTGACCGCGGTCGGCCTGCTGGCCGGGCTGTTCCTGACGGTTTTCGGCATCTTCATGAGCCGGCGGATGCTGGTATGGGTCCATGTACCGGCGGATGTCATGGATCAGGCCAGAACCTATCTGACCATCTTCTTTGCCGGCGTCATTTCGCTGGTCATGTACAATGTCGGCACCGGGGTGCTGCAGGCTACCGGGGATTCCCGCCATCCGCTCTATTACCTGATGATTACTTCGGTATTCAATATCGTGCTGGATATTATCCTGGTACGGTATATGAATCTCGGGGTCAGCGGGGCGGCTTACGCGACGATCCTCAGTGAATTCATATCGATGTGCCTTGTCATGCGGGAGATGATGGTAACCGAACGGGAGTTCCGCCTGGACCTCCGGGAAGTGCGGATTGATCTGCCGGTGCTGAAGGAAGTCATCCGCATCGGTGTGCCTTCGGCCCTGCAGGGTTTCGTGGTGTCCATCTCAAACCTGGTGGTCATGGGCTATATCAACGGCTTCGGCTCGGCGGCGGTGGCGGGTTATACCGCATCCGGCAAGGTGGATGCCTTCCTGACCATGCCGATTTACAACCTCGGCATGACGATGGCGACATTCTGCGGCCAGAACCTCGGGGCCGGGCGGATTGACCGGGTTAAGGCCGGGGTCCGGGCAGGCCTGGTCCTGTCCTGTTCCATCGTGGTGGCTGTCGGCGCTTTTGAATATATCAATGCCGGGACGCTGATCGGGCTGTTTACCGATGACGCGGAAGTAATCCGGGCCGGATCGATTATCCTGCGGATCATGGCGCCGTTCTATATTTTCCTGGCGGTCCACCATATCTACTCGGGCGCCCTGCGGGCTTCGGGCCGCAGCTTCGTGCAGATGATCTCCTCCATTGCCGGCATGGTTGTCATGCGGCAGGTCTATCTGGCCGTGGCGGTGCGCTGCAGCCATGATATTTCCATCATCGGCTGGTGCTTCTCACTGACCTGGGTGCTGTGTTTTGTTATCACATCGGGGTATTACTTCCTGTCCGGCTGGCTGCGGCAGGAAGAAGAGAAAGCCGCACTGTAAGGCGCGGTTTTTTTCTGCTAACATGAAGATACAGAAAGAAGAACAGACTATGCGGATCGGACAATCAACGGATATTCATCAGCTTGTCCCGGGAAGGGAACTGATTCTCGGCGGTGTACATATTCCTTATGAACTGGGGCTGGCCGGCCACAGTGACGCGGACTGCCTGCTGCACGCGGTGGCAGAGGCGATTCTCGGGGCCCTGGCCCTGGGGGACCTGGGGCACTGGTTTCCGGATACCGACCCGCAGTGGAAAGGTGCGGACTCCCGGATCATCCTGCGGGAGGTCGTGAAACTGATGCGGGCGCGGGGCTATGTCATCGGCAACGTGGACAGCCTGATCCTGATTGAAAAGCCGAAGATGGCCCCCCATATCGAAACGATGCGGGCCAATATCGCGGCTGATCTGCAGTGTGATGTCAGCCGGGTCAGCGTCAAGGCGACCCGCGGGGAGAAGATGGGTTTCATCGGTCACGGCGAAGGTGTGCTGTGCCAGGCTGTGGTCCTGCTGGAGGAAGACAATGTTCAGAAAAACAGATGAAGTCAAGGTGCTCAGGGACCCGGTGCACGGGTACATCCATGTGGAATATGAAGTGATCTGGCAGTGCATCAACTCCCGGTGGATGCAGCGGCTGCGGCGGATCCGGCAGCTGGGCGGGGCGCACATGGTCTACCATGCGGCGGATCATTCCCGTTTCCAGCACTCCCTGGGCGTCTATGAGATTGTCCGGCGGATGGTGACGGAAGTGCAGGACCTGGCCGGCAGCCTGACGGAGCAGGAAAAGGTCACGGTCATGCTGGCGGGGCTGATGCACGACATCGGCCACGGCCCGTATTCGCACGCCTTTGAGGCGGTGACCCCGGCAACCCATGAAGAATACACCTGTGAGATCATCGAACAGGATCCCGAACTGCGCGGCTATATGGAAGCCTGCGTGCCGGGACTGGCCCGAGATGTGGCAGACGTCATCCGCCACCGCAGCGCCAACCCGATCCTGCCGCAGCTGGTCAGTGCCCAGCTGGACGCAGACCGGATGGACTATCTGCTGCGGGATGCCTATTTCACCGGTACGAAATACGGGGTGTTTGACCTTGAACGGCTGCTGCGGACCCTCCGGGTCAGCGATAACCGGCTGGTGGTCAAGGAAAGCGGCGTCTATGCCGTGGAATACTACA
>JAEEHG010000156.1 GCA_016280695.1 Solobacterium sp.
AAGCACGCGGATGTACTGCTGCTGCTGAAGCTGGAGGATCCCTGCTGGATGCTCAATATCCGCGGCCGTGACCTGGACTGCACGCCGGTGGCCTATGCCTTTGCCATGGTGACATCCGATGAGGTCTTCTACTACGTGGACGAAAAGAAAGTCAGTGCGGCCGTACGCCGTTCCCTGACGTCAGCCAAGGTAACCATCCGCAGCTACGAAGCTTTCGGTGAAGACCTTGCGGCCCTGCGCGACAAGGTGATCTGGGCCGATCTGAACGATCTCAACGCGGTCTACTACAGCAGCCTGGACAGCAGCGTCTCTGTGATTAATGCGGAATCGCCGGTACTGGCCTTCCGGGCGGTCAAGAACAGGACTGAAATCGAAAGCCTGAAGAATGCCCACGTCAAGGACGGCGTGGCCATGGTCCGCTTCCTGTACTGGCTGAAAAATACCATCGGCAAAGAACCGCTGAATGAAGTCAGCATTCAGAATAAACTGTATGCGCTGCGGGCTGAACAGGACGGCTACCTCATGCCGTCGTTCCCGACCATCTGCGCCTATAAGGGCAACGCGGCCATGATGCACTATACCGCGACCGAACAGAATTATGCCGAGGTTCAGCCGGAGGGCTTCCTGCTGGTGGACAGCGGCGGCACATACGCCGACGGGACAACGGATATTACCCGGACGATTGTGCTGGGCCCGCTGACCGCAGATGAAAAAATGTATTTTACCAAAGTGCTCAAGGGCATGCTGGCCCTGACCAGGGCGAAGTTCCTATATGGAACCACCGGCAACAACCTCGATATCCTGGCCCGCGGCCCGCTGTGGGATATGGACATCGATTACCAGTGCGGGACCGGCCATGGGGTCGGACATGTGCTGAGCGTGCATGAGGGACCGCAGTATATCGGCTGGGGCTTCGGCCGCCGCCGTTCCGCCCCGCTGGAACCCGGCATGGTGACCTCCAATGAGCCGGGTGTTTACCTGCCGCATGAACTCGGCATCCGGACCGAAAACGAACTGCTTGTCGTCAAGGGCACAAAGAACTTCTACGGTCAGTTCCTGGGTTTTGAAACCCTGACCTGGGTGCCGATTGATCTGGACGCGGTGGACCCGGACCTGCTGAGCGCGGAAGAGAAGGCTCAGCTGAACAGCTATCACGCGATGGTCTATGAAAAGATCAGCCCGTTCCTCAATCAGAAAGAAAAGGCCTGGCTGAAGCAGGCAACCCGTAAACTCGCATGAAATTTGCCAGCTGGAATGTAAACGGCCTGCGGGCCTGTACAAAAAAGGGATTTCCGGAAGTATTCCGGGAAATCGACGCGGATATCTTCGCCATTCAGGAAACCAAGATGCAGCCGGATCAGCTGGAAGACAGCCACCGGTTTGCCGGCTATGAAATGTACATGCACAGCGCTGAGCGCAAAGGCTACAGCGGCACCCTGGTCTACACCCGCCGCCGGCCGCTGGCGGTCAGTTACGACATCGCCGGGGATGACAGCAAAGAAGGCCGGGTCATCACGATGGAATTCGAGGATTTCTGGTTTGTGACAGCCTATGTGCCCAATTCCAAGGAGGGTCTGGCAAGACTCCCGTTCCGGCTGGAATGGGAAAAACACCTGCGTGAGCACCTCGTTAAACTTGATCAGACCAAGCCGGTTATCTATACCGGTGACCTGAATGTGGCCCATGAGGAAATCGATCTGAAAAACCCCGACAGCAATCACTTCAATGCCGGCTTCAGTGATGAAGAACGGGCAGCGTTCACGGAACTGCTCAATGCGGGCTTTACGGACACGTTCCGCTACCTGCACCCGCAGGAAGTCGCTTACTCCTGGTGGAGCTACCGCTTCCGCGCCAGGGAGAAGAACATCGGCTGGCGGATCGATTACTTTGTCGTTTCCGACCGGCTGCGGGACAGACTCACGGACAGCGGAATCCTGAGCTCGGTAGAGGGGTCGGATCACTGTCCGGTTGTGCTGACAATACAGGATTAGTCATGACTGTCAGAACATGATAGAATAAATGCAATAGTTTTCAATGGAGGATAAACATGGACGTTAAAGAACGTGTAAGAGGCTATCGGGCAGAACTGCTGGACAGACTGTCCCGGCTGGTAGCCATCAACAGTGTTCAGTCAGAAACCCTTCCGGATGCCCCGTTTGGATCAGGTCCGCGGGACGCTCTGCTGGCAGCCCTTCAGATGCTTGACGAAGACGGCTTCAGAACCGTAAATCTGGATAATTACATCGGCTATGCCGAAATGGGTGAGGGCGAACAGCTGATCGGTATCATCGGTCATCTGGATATCGTTCCGGCCCGCCGGGAAGACGGCTGGGATACTGATCCGTTTACCATGACGGAAAAGGACGGCATCCTGTACGGCCGCGGCGTCGCGGATGACAAAGGCGCGGTGGTGGCGAGCATGATTGCCATGAAGGTCCTGCGTGATATGGGGATTCCGCTGACCAAGCGGATCCGCCTGATCATGGGCACCAACGAAGAGAGCGGCTCCAAAGGCCTGGCTTATTACGTGCAGAAAGAGGGAGATGTCGACTTCGGCTTTACCCCGGACGGAAACTTCCCAGGTACCCATGGTGAAAAGGGTGCTGTCGGCGGTGTGTACCGTTCCAAGCAGACCGGCATCCTGGATATCTACGGCGGCACAGCGCGCAATGTTGTCTGCCCGAAGTGCACCATCAAAGTGGCAAAGAACAGCTACTCAGCCAAGAAGCTGGGTGATTTCTTCAACAACAACAATCTGGAATATGAGATCCAGGAAGGCGAAGACGCCGATACGATCACCCTGGTCGGCAAGTCTGCCCATGCGTCCATGCCGGAACTGGGCAAGAACGCGATCTCCTACCTGCTGGTCGGCCTGAAGGAAGCCGGCTTCCAGGATCCGTTTGTGGAATTCTACTGCAAGCACTTCGGCCTGAATTATGACGGTGAAGGCCTCGGCTGCAAGCTTTCTGATGAATACGGCGTCCTGACCCTGAACAACGGTGTCATCGGCATGAAGGACGGGGTGATTGAAGGCTCCATCGATATCCGCTTCCCGGTCACCATGACCATGAAGCAGGTTACCCGGGCCATGCAGGATTATCTGGAAGACGACAACGGCGTCGTGGAAATCTTCCGCGGCGTGGACCCGCTGTTCTTCCCAATCGATTCCCCGCTGGTCACCTGCCTGCACCAGGCCTATGTGGCGGTCACCGGTGACACGGAGAATGTCCCGATGACAATGGGCGGCGGCACCTATGCCAAGGGGATCGGCAACACGATTGCCTTCGGCTGCGCGTTCCCGGGCAGGAAT
>JAEEHG010000157.1 GCA_016280695.1 Solobacterium sp.
CTGTAGAGCCGGGAAAGATTGGCCACAGCTTTTCTGGCCACGGCATCAAATGTTTCCAGATTCAGCGGGTTGGCATAATGCGTGTAATCCTCATAGGTCGTATGATACGTGATCACAATCGGCAGATTGAGCTGCCGGGCACAGATCCGGGCAAACATGCCGACACCGAATTCAGTCTGGGCGTGGATCAGGTCCAGATGCAGTTTACGGATTTCATTGAGCGCGCGGATATGGAACGGGGTTGTCACAACATAACCGTAAAGCTGGGGTATCTCGATACCGCCCAGCCGCAGCACTTCGTGCTTCTCATCCCAGCCGGTATCTTCATTCATGCCGGTGGCCACAACAAAGACATCGTGTCCGTGCCGGCGCAGTTCATCCTTCAGAATCCTTGTACTGTTTGCCACGCCGTTGACATCAGGCGGGTATGTATCTGAAAACAATCCGATTCTCATTGTTCTTCTGTTCCTTTCCGGCAGTCCATATAGGACCGGTGATGCTCAATCAGAAAAGATGACCTGGCGTGGGTCACGAAAGCATCACGGAATTATTATACTTCATGCACCGCCCAGTGCCAAAACAGAAGTGCTGCCATGGCCCTTATCAATTCCGGAAAAAAAAGAACGGCCCCCTTACGGAAGCCGTTGATGACTGCTCAGTAGCCGACCTTGGCCAGGGTAGCCGCGCCGATCATGCCGGCGGTATTGCCGTGTTCCGCCCGGACAATCTCATATTCCTTCTTGAAGAAATTCTTTTCTTTGACACGCTGACGCAGCGGGGCCAGCAGGAATTCCCCGGCTCCGGAAACACCGCCGCCGATGCCGATCACTTCCGGATCAAACAGCGCGATCAGCGAAGCGATGACCGTAGACAGGCTTTCAAGGTACGTATCAAACACCTTCTCAGCATCCGGATCCTTTTCCCGCGCGCAGTCAATGACCATACGGGCATTGACCTTGTCCGGGTCCCCTTCGGCATATCTGGCCAGCAGGCCATCCGGATTGCGGCGGACCAGTTCCCTGCCCTGATTGACCAGCCAGGTCGCCGCACACAGTGTCTCCGCACAGCCCCGGCTGCCGCAGGTGCAGACCAGGTCACCGTGCATGTCAACAACGAAATGCCCCGGTTCCACACCGTTGCCGTTGCCGCCGCGGAAAATCCTGCCGTTCAGGATAATCCCGCCGCCGAGGCCCGTGCCAAGGGTCAGCAGGATTGCCGTCTTATGACCGGTGAAAACACCGTTGTTCAGCTCGGCCATGGCGGCTATATCGGCATCATTGCCCAGCGTAACTGTCTGGTCCGGGAACAGCTTTTCCACTTCCGCCTTCAGCGGGGCATTGTGAAAGCCGAGATTGTAGGCATCAAGCACCATGGACATATCCGGTGAGATACTGCCCGGCACACAGACGCCGATGCCGCCCAGAGAAGCAGCTGGAATGCCGATCTCCGCGCACAGGCTGTCAACGGACCTGCGGATATCTTCGGCTGTCCCCGTTACACCCCTTGCATGTGGAAACGGGCAGCTCATGTCTGCCAGAAGTTTTCCGCTGTCTCCGTCCATCAGACCGCTTTTAATCGTCGTCCCGCCGATATCGATGCCAGCATAAATCATAATTATTCATCCCCTTTGATGTAACCGTTTGTAAGATAAATTATATCAGAGAAAATTTATGCTTACACCGGAACGTGAAAAAAAGGGCTTAACCCTTTTATTCAAACACTTCTACTTCTGTCCCATGGAACGCATAACCTGACGGATCTGTGCCTCGCTCGGCTTGCGGCCCATCTGCAGGAACATTGCCCGGATCATCTTTTCCGTTACCGGAGGATTTTCCGCAATCTGCTTTTCGAAGTTCTTCTTGGTGAAATAATAGCAGATCAGCGCCCCGACAACACCACCGGCAACAAACCATAACAGAGAAGACCAAAATTCTGTCATTCTGACACCACCTTTACTAAACAGCAACATTCTAATATTTTCCCGGTCTGATTGCAAGCCGGCACCATCGCTTCCGCTTTCTTACGGGATTCTTAAATGATTCCCGCAGATGATTCATGTATAATTCAGTCATGAAACTGAAGAGAATTCTTACTGTTTTTTTCTGTCTGCTGTTCGTTCTGACCGGTATGATCCCGGCCGGTGCCGCTGAATATCCGGAAATCGACAGTACCTGCATCTTTCTGCAGGATATCAATACCGGCCAGATTCTCTGGCAGGAAAATTCTGATGTGCGCATCTTTCCGGCTTCGCTGACCAAGATGATGTCCGAGATCATTGCCATTGAAGCCCTTGATCCGGAAGAAACCGTCACCATTACCTCGGATATGCTGGCCGGGCTGGCAGAAGCCAATGCCACGGTGGCGGGTTTTCAGGCCGGGGATACGCCGACCGTGCTGGACCTGCTGTACGGCACTGCCCTGCCCTCCGGCGCGGACTGCGTCAATGCCCTGGCGGCGGCTGTTGACGGCTCGGTGGAAGCGTTTGTGGCCCATATGAACCGGAAAGCGGCAGAGCTGGGCATGACCCATACCCACTTTGTCAACCCGACCGGCCTGCATGATGACAATCATTACAGCACCTGTGAAGACCTGGCGCTGCTGTTTACATACTGCCTGCAGAATGATCTTTATGTACAGATCCTGCAGAGTGAACGCTATATATCCTCCCCGGTGGCCTCAGCCCCGGCGGGTGTGATGATGCGCTCGACTTCGCTGTCGTTTGTGCATGATGGGATCTTCGATATTCCCGGCTATCTTGGCGGCAAGACCGGTTTTACCTACCCGGCCGGCCGGTGTCTGGCTGCGCTTGACGAAATGAACGGCATGCGGCTGATCTGCATTCTCTGTCACGGTCCGGAAGACCAGGGTGCCCTGCGGGATGCCGGTACGGTCTTCCGCTGGCTGCAGGATGCCTACCGGAATTATGCCCTGGTGGAGCCGGGCATGGCGGTTGGTGACGTAGCCGTGCAGGACTGTCCCGACATGGAAAGCTATACGCTTTATACGGAAGGCACCATGCACATGGACCTGCCGGCGGAAACCGCAGTCCGCTACGTGAGTGACCTGCCGGATACACTGGCTGCCCCGGTCACTGCCGGCACGGCGGCCGGAACCCTGCATGTCCTGGCTGATGACCGGGAGGTCTACAGTGAAACCCTGTATGTCAGAGATGATCTGCGCTTCAGCCGGCGCATGTATCTGGTCCGCAACATCAAGGCCTTCTGGCAGGCGCATGGTACCGCAGTCAAGATATGTACAGGCGGTCTGTTCCTGCTGTATATCCTGCTGCAGAGCCGGAAGAAGCGCCGCAGAAAACGGCGCAGAAGAAGAAAGTCAGGGCACTGAGCCCTGACTCTCCCGGCTTATTGCCGGAAACCAGAGCATTTAACTGGTTTCCGGCTTTTTTGTACAGTTTCATCACCTACCGGTAACTGAAAATTGTTTTATAACCTATTCCCGCTTTCATCACTGCCGTTTGGTGTTTTCACTGCACTGTCTGCGATCCCGGAAGATTCTGCCGGCCTGTCACACAAAAGGCGTTTTATCACTTCCGCGCTGTCGCCGTCGATACAGATGGACTGTTTTTCAATCTGCACCGGGCAGTATGCTTCATTGAAATTCAGACAGGCGTATACCGCCTTCGGGTTATCATTTGTCATCTGCCAGAAAGGATACTTGCAGATAACCGGTGTATTCATCCCGATCCCGATCTCCAGATAAAGAACATGGAGATTCTCGTGCCTTCTCAAGAAATCGGCATAGGCCGCTGACGCCCTTTTCCATCCTTCATCTTCCACGAAGGTATCGTCCGAACGCAGATTCATTGTCACACTCGAACCGTCATCCGGACATCTTGGTATAAGCTCTGCCGGGATCCGCATCAACAGGGTTCCGTCCTGCGGCGGCTGGAAGACATTTTCAGAATCCCTTATGAACCCCTGCGCTGCCATCGCCTCCATGACCCACTCCTCGTTGTCATAGGTTTTCCGGATCTTCGGATTCACGCTTTGAAACAGGCCGTAATCCCCCTGTGTGTAGAAGAGCCGTTTTTTGTCAAAGCCGGCCGTCTGAAACTGATGATCAACATTCGTTGTGATCACGAAATAGTCTTTCCCCTGCAGTAGTGACAGGAGATCTTTATAGACAGATTTCGGAGCCGGAACATAGCGGTTATAGTAAATAAGTCTGGCCCACCAGGCCCAGCGGATCTCCGCATCCGGGAAAGGATAGAAGCCCCCGGAGTACATATCCCTGATACCAAATTTTTCCACAAAATCCCCGAAGTACTTCTCAAACCGCTCGCCATTATAGATAAAACCTGCTGCTGCAGAAAGGCCTGCCCCGGCTCCGACCACAATGGCATCAGCTGTCTCGATTTCGTTTTTCAGTTTTGCGACAGCTTCCTCCCGGGGAAATCCACCCATGCTAATACCGCCGCGAAAATTGCGGACTGCCTGAATTCCCCTGTTGATCGACTCCAGATATCCATTCGGAAGTTCACAGTAATTCTGCTTCATAGTATGCTTTATCCTCATCTTTGAAAACATTGAAAATCACTCTTTCCATGGCAGCCGGATGAGACGAAATCCAGTCTGTCACAGTTCTGACCGCAAGCTCGGCAGCCCGTTTGTTCGGAAAGCGGAATACCCCGGTGGAAATGCAGCAGAAGGCAACGGAACGAATATCGTTTTGCAGGCACATGTCGAGTGTGTTTCTGTAACAGTCGGAAAGGTCCTGCTCCAGTTCCTCCGTCAATCTGCCCGTCACAACCGGCCCGACGATATGGATAACCTTCTTCGCCGGAAGATTATAACCATTCGTCAGCATTGGAACTGCGGTCGGCTGTTCATAGTCATTGCCGTATTGCAGGCGCAGCTGATTCATCTGCCGGCTGCATTCGGCCCGAAGCTGTATTCCGGCAAAGGTATGGATACAGTTATCAATGCAGGTATGCATCGGGATAAAGCATCCGAGCATCTGCGAATTGGCGGCATTCACGACAGCGTCAACCGAAAGCCTTGTGATATCGCCCTGCCAGATGGAAAGCTGATCGGCATAAGCGTGAGTGCTGCCCCGTTCAGCAAGCGTCGGGATATCGTCCAACCCGACGATTCCGTTCTCCCGGATGCGCTCCTTCAGGTACTCATCCTGAATCCGCAGAACAGCCGGCGGCATCATCTTCGGCATCCGGATATTCATCAGTGAGCGAAGGATGCGTCTCTTGCCGTCCGTATCAACCGGTGTCTGCAGGTTTCTGTACTGAACAGAATCAGCCTTGAATTCTTCAACGAGGAAATCCAGCCGTTGATCCTGCGTTTTTCTTCCTTTCATTTAAATACCTTCTTTCTGCCGCTCCTCACGGCAGTTCTGCAAACCGTGCAGCCATGCACAGTTATCCGTCACAGTGGTCATTTCCATGACAGCATATTCAGACACTGTTTTTCCGTTCCCGAGACATTACAGATCATAGCAGGAATTACCTGCCGCCGGAAATGCTGTATTTCCGGGATTTATCACATTCTGCATGGTACCGGTCTATGCCATAAAGCCGTACTTATGTATTCTCCTCCAGGGCCAGCTTCGCTTTCA
>JAEEHG010000158.1 GCA_016280695.1 Solobacterium sp.
CCGCCGCAATGACCATGACCAGCGTATGGGCAAAACCGATCATGGCTGTGCCGACCGCGGTGAACAGGACTGCCGGGGCAACGATGACATAGACACCCTTCTTATCCAGCAGCTTGCCGACCAGCGGCCGCAGGAAAACCATGCAGGCCGAATAAACGGTAAAATACAGGGCAATGTTGGCGATGTTCCGTTCTTCCCCCATGATGGCCAGAAATGTCGAAATCAAGCCGCTGCCGGCCGCAAACAGCGCCGCCAGGATCATGAAGCCGGTGAATTCCACCGCCATCAGGCTGTCCATCGTGATCTTTCCGGAAACTGCGCCGGAAGGTTTCCGCCCCGGCAGGAATGTGATGACCGCGGCACAGAGAAAGACAGACACGGCCGCGGCGGCAAATACCAGCGGGTAACCGCCGATATCCACCAGTTTCAGCCCCAGCGCCGGCCCGATGGCCTGGGCCAGGATGGTTGCCAGGGCCGCATAGCCAAGCCCCTCGCCCATCCGCTTCTCCGGGATGAAATCCGTGGAATAAGCGACGGCTGTCACGTTATTGATCGAGAAGAAGACACCGACCAGCAGCCGCAGGACAATCAGTGCCGGAATGCTCCGGATGAATGCGTGCATGGCCAGCACGGCGCCATAGCATACGGACGACAGCTGCAGGATGCGCTTGCGGCTGACCCGGTCCGACAGCACGCCGGCAAACGGGCAGACAAACAGCGATGCCAGCGACATCAGCCCGGCAATCGTGGAGGCCAGGGTCAGGTCCGGATTCAGACTGAGTGAAAACTTGGCCACCAGCGGGTACGTCAGAAAAGCGGCCGCGTACGAAAGAAATGTAAACAGGATCACCATGAT
Organism: Solobacterium sp.; assembly: GCA_016280695.1. Lineage (GTDB taxonomy): Bacteria > Bacillota_I > Bacilli_A > Erysipelotrichales > Erysipelotrichaceae > Bulleidia. Next base: position 857 of record JAEEHG010000158.1, read on the forward strand.
AAACTTCGGTGTCCATATTGTTTCTTTTCCAGTTCCGCTCATGACCATACCCTCCGCATTTTATCTACTATACCACGAAACATACAATCTGCCTGTATCCCCCTGTGCGGACAGGTTATAATAGCGTTAATGAGCAAGAAAGTTAACCTGAAGAAAATCAATCAGAACAACGCCCGTAAACAGCAGGCCCTGCAGAAGCTTCAGCCTGGCAGCCCGAAGAAAACCGTTGTCAAAAAGGTTCCGGTCAGGGAGCTGACTGTTCCCCAGCTGATCAAGCACGCGGATGAAGGCAATATTGCGTGCATGCGGGAGCTGTATGAAATCTACAAAAAGGAGTATGAGGCCACGCACAGCCAGGCAGCTCTGGACAATTATGCCAGATATCTGCAGATGGCCGCGGAAGCCGGTGATGCACTTTCACAGTACAATCTTTCCGTTGCTTACCAGGAAGGGAAAAGACTGAAAAAGGATACGGAGAAGTGCATGTACTGGATGTCCCGGTGTGCCGAAAGCTCCCCGGTGACAGGTCATTTCTGGCTGGGGAAATACTACCGGCAGGGATCACCGGTTCCGGCTGACAGGCAGGAAGCAGTCAGGCATCTGGAAGCCGCCGTGGCCGCAAAGCCGAACGGAAAACGGGAAGAAGACCTGCAGGCGTGGGCAGCCTTCGACCTTTCCGGCCTGTATATGATGAACGGCGCAAACGAAGAAGCTCGCCGGCTGATGCACCAGTCTGCCGAAGGCGGCTATGAACAGGCAGTGGCAGTTCTGCCGCTGTTTGACCTGCTTACAGAACAGCCCGATTCCGGTCTGGGAAGACTTTCTGCTTTGTTAACGGATGATGTTCCTGTATCGGAGATGTTCCGGACTGCATTTGACATGTACCGGGCCATGTCTGCCGCATTTAAAAAAGTGGGCGTCTCTTTCTGGGAACTCTGGAAAGCCGTAAAATATGTCAAAACCGGCAGATATACGGAATTATATGATCTGGTTTGCAAAGTCAACAGGCAGATGACAGCCGGCGCGGACAGAAAGTACGGGGCTAATTATCACGTTCAGGGCAGCACGGATGTTGTCTCCGGCATCAACAGGACGCTGCAGTCACTCCCGGCCGCAGATCCTTCCCTCCGAAATGAGATCAGGACTATCAATGACTTCATGGACGGGTCTGTTCCGATCTTCAATACAGCCGAAGCACTTGTCATGACGGAAGATGAAATCAGCCGTGATCCGGAACATTTCATCCGTCTTCTGAAAAAGGCCGCGGATGCCGGGGAAGGCTATGGTGCCCTCATGCTGGGTCAGGCGTACATGTACGGTGATCATGTGCAGGCCGACCAGGCACTGGCAGTGAAATACCTGCAGACAGCCGCAGCACGGAACATCCCGGATGCCCTTGCCTATCTGGCACATCAGTACTATTTCGGCCTCGGCTTACCAGGTGATGCGCGCAGAGCCAGGAAGCTGCTGAGTGAGGCAGATGTATATTTCGATGCGGAAATATGCGAGGAGATCGAAGACGGCATCATGGCGGCATGCCGGGGCAGGATCCCGAAGGATGCGCTGAAACCGTTCTGGTTCCTGCACGAAAAGAAAATCCGCCGGGATGCCCTGCGTGATACGGGCGGCAGGCAGGCGGCACAGGAAGCGTCTGAGCCTGTCATTAACGAAAACCTCGAGAA
>JAEEHG010000159.1 GCA_016280695.1 Solobacterium sp.
GAAATAGCGAAGGATCTGTGTGCCTTCTTCCATCAGGAAAGTGTCATGGTGACCGGGGACAAATGTTCAGTTGTTTTTGTACAGGAAGGACTTGACGTTAAATCGATGCAGGATAACTGAATTTGATGGACAGGTGCTCATTGAGGGGACAGCAGTGATGATAAAAAACGGCAGTATTGCGATTGGCGATACGAAAATGTACTACGCTGCTTTCGGACAGGGGAAGAAGAACCTGGTTGTGCTTCCGGGTCTTTCAGACGGCCTGGCTACCGTCAATGGCAAAGCACTCGTGCTGTCAGCGCCGTACAGGGCTTTTTTCAAAGACTATACGGTATATATGTTCAGCCGCAAAAATAATATGCCGGAGGGTTACTCGATCCGTGATATGGCGGCAGACCAGATCGAAGCCATGCGGCAGCTGGGCATGAAGGAGGCCTGTGTGCTAGGTGTATCGCAGGGCGGCATGATCGCTCAGTACATGGCGATTGATTACCCAGAGATGGTTTCAAAACTGATCCTGGCTGTGACGGCACCGTATGCCGATGACAGTGTACAGACTGTCGTAAAAGACTGGATTGCCATGGCCAGACGCGGTGATCACAAAGCCCTGATGATGGATACAGCTGAAAAGATGTATTCTGATAAATACCTTGCCGCAAACCGGAAGTATTTCCCGCTGCTGGCAAAACTGACAAAACCCAAAAGTTATGAGCGGTTTTACCGCAATGCCGAGGCAATCCTGCAGTTTGATGCCAGGGCAGAAGCTTCAGCCATCCGCTGCCCGGTGCTGATCCTGGCCGGCAGTGAAGACCATACGGTCGGCAGTGAGGCCGCCAGTGAACTGAAGAAGTATATACCGGAAGCGGAACTTTATGTTTACGAAGGTCTGGGTCATGGGGCATATGAAGAGGGGAAAGATTTCTATGACCGGGTTCTGGCCTTCTGCAGCAAAGGGGGAATCCTGTGATTGAGAAAACGTATACAACACCCAGTGGGACAATCCATTACTGGATCAGTGAAGTGCCGGCAGGGACCGGTCCGGATCTGGTTTTTCTGCCGGGTCTGACAGCGGATCACCGGCTGTTTGACAAACAGATTGAGTATTTTGCGCCGTCTTACCGGGTGCTGGTCTGGGATGCGCCGGAACATGCGGCATCATGGCCATTTGCCCCGGATTTCGATCTGGAAGACAAAGCCGTCTGGCTGGATGAAATCCTGCAGCAGGAAAAGATTGACCGGCCTGTTATCGTCGGCCAGTCCATGGGCGGTTACGTCGGCCAGATGTATGCCCAGCTCTTCCCGGAAAAACTGAAGGGTTTTGTATCAATTGATTCTGCCCCGCTGCAGCGGGAATATATGACAGCTGCCGAGATTTTCCTGCTTAAGCGGATGGAGCCGGTTTACCGTTATTATCCATGGAAAGCTCTGCTGAAAACCGGCACGGAAGGGGTGGCAGTGACAGATTATGGCCGGCAGCTGATGCGCAAAATAATGATGGTTTACGACGGTGACCAGGAACGCTATGCCAGAATTTCAGGGCATGGCTTCCGTATACTGGCAGAAGCCATAGAGAAGGATCTGCCTTATGAAATCCGCTGTCCTGCCATTCTGATCTGCGGGGATCATGATCAGGCCGGTTTTTGTATCCGTTACAATAAAAACTGGCACAGAAAAACAGGTATTCCGCTGTACTGGATCAAAGATGCCGGGCACAATTCAAATACAGATCAGCCGGGCGTGGTGAATCACCTGATTGAGGACCTTGTCAGAACTGTTGAAGAAACAATCACAGAATAATCCGCACGGAATCACGCACCCGTTCAGTTTATCTTTTGACGAAATCAGCGTACTCTGTTACGATTAATATAACAGCAAGGAGCTGATAATATGGCTGACAAGAAAAAAGAAATGCTGCCGTTCTTTGGTCTGATGGCAGCTGCTGTAATTCTTGGTTTGACAACCAAACCGGCAACTCCGGTTTCTTTAAACAGACCGAGTCCGCTGGAACTGGGCAGTGTATCCGACAATGTTGTGGCGCTGGCGGCGGAAGAAGGGACCGGGGTAAAACTGATCCGCTCGGATGAATGGGCTGAACAATATCCGAATGAATACCGGACCTACATGATGAATGACGATAATGACGAGGTGACGGATTATATCGAAGAGAATCCGTATATAAAGACACTTTATGAAGGCTATGGCTTTGCAATTTCCTACGGCAGTGCCCGCGGTCATACGTATGTCTTTGAAGATGTTACCAGTACCGGCCGCCCGCATAAACTGGCAAACTGCTTCACCTGCAAGACTTCCGATTTCACTGCCAAAGTGCTGAATGACGGTCCGTCGGCTTATGCCATGGATTTCGCGGACATGGAAGTACAGGTTACCGATGCTTTCGGGTGCTTCCACTGCCACAGCAATGAACCGGGTGTGCTCTATGTGACCCACCCGTATGTAACGGTAGCTCTTGGGGATGACTTTGAAAAGGTGCCGGCCGCCAACCTGAGCTGTGCCCAGTGTCATACGGAATACTATTTTGATCCGGCCACCAAGGCGACGATGGTAAGCTACCATGGTCTTGCGCAGATGTCACCGGATGATTCACTGTCTTATGAAAACAGCCTGCTTGACGCAGAAGGAAACATGTTCTGCGACTGGGTTGATGCCGATACGGGCGTCCGCAAACTGAAAGTACAGCATCCGGAATTTGAAACGTATATGGGTGAAGGCAGTGTGCATAAAGGACAGTTCACATGTGCTGACTGCCATATGGCCAAGACGACAGCCGAAGACGGCACCGTGTTTACAAACCACTACTGGGTCAGCCCGCTTCAGAATGAAGAACTGATGGCCAGCACATGCAGCCAATGCCATACGGACCTGGCGGCTGATGTGGCGCGGATCCAGACAGCGACAAGAGAACGTGAAAATGAACTCGGTTATGCCCTGGAACAGCTTGACCATGATCTGGCCGCGGCAGTGGAAGCCGGTACGCTCTCTGATGAAAACCTGGAAGCGGCCCGTATGGCCAGCCGGAACGCGCAGTTCTACTGGGATTATGTATTTGTTGAAAACAGCGAAGGCGCACATAACTCACGGCTGACAAACTACTGTCTGGACAAGGCAAAGGAATTCCTCGACGAAGCCAATACAGCCATTCAGCAGTAAAGAAAAGTGAATGACCGCCGCAAGGCGGTCATTATGGTCTTATATGAAAAAACTGACTTCATTTCTGAAATCAATGACATTCGGAGTGATACTGCTCGGACTGGTGATCGCGGTATCTGTGATCGGCAGTGTGATTCCCCAGCAGCGGGAAGCGATGTACTATGTCCGGCAGTATCCTTCCACTTATCAGCTGATTCTGCAGCTCGGCCTGGACCGGGTATTTACCAGCTGGTATTTTATTGTGATTATCATCCTGTTGTGCCTGAATCTGATTCTCTGTTCACTGCTGCGGTGGCGTTTCCTGCAGAAGGCTGATCCTGCCGGGGCTGTGCTGAGCAGGGGGTCAGATGTAAAGCTGCCTTTGGCGAAGCGGCAGGCAGTGGAAACATATCTTGAAAACAGACTGCACTGCAAAAGAGTTGATGCCGGGAAAAAGAAGGTATACCTGAAGTATCAGTATGGCCGTTACGGGACATTCATTACGCATCTGGGAATTCTGCTGACAGTGATTTTCTTTGCTGCCGGCATGGCGCTGCCGAAGCTGCATGATACTTCCTGCTATCCTGGAGAAAGCATCATTCTGGATGACGGCACAGAAATCATGGTAGAATCCTTTTCAATAGAAGACGATACCGGCCGGCTGGATTACCGCAGTGTAATTAATGTGACAATGCCGGCCGGCAGAAGCACCGGTCCTAGTGATCTTTCGGTAAATCATCCAGTCAGTATAGGCAGTCTGAAGGTATATCAGCAGACCTACGGCACCATCGGACAGATATCGGTGACGGACAATGCCGGGCATAAAGACAGCTTCTTTGTTGAGAGCAACGATTTCCTGTCTGCGGACGGAAAGAACGGAATATTGATTGATAATCTGTATCCCGGACTGGAAGAAACGGAAGAGGGAACCAAACTGATCATGTCTACTTCCGGGCGTTATAAAAACCCGGTATATCTGTTCATGGTCATGCAGGAAGGATCGCAGGAAGCGATGCTGGCATTCCCGGGCGATGAAATAGAAGTCGGCGGGTATACATACCGGTTTGAAGCACCTGTGGAATATCCCGGTCTGCGGATCAAAAAAGCGCCGGTTTACGCAAACATATGCCTGCTGATTTCTGTCATGATTCTGACTGCCGGACTATTTATCACATTCTTAATGTCACCGATTACGGTCCTCATCGACGAAGAAGGATATCTGCTGCCGGGAGGAAGGCCAGAGGGAGTCCGGCTGAAACTGAAGGCAATTGCTGACGGGAAAGGGGAAACACATGCTTGA
>JAEEHG010000160.1 GCA_016280695.1 Solobacterium sp.
CTCGCCGAAAACCAGAAGATGCTGATGGAATACGTGCAGGAAAAGAAGCTGCCGCTGCAGGTGCTCAGACCCGAAGCCAGCTTCATGGCCTGGATTGACTGCCGTGCTTCCGGCCTGAATACGGATGATCTGGACGGGGAGTTCATGGAAAAAGCGCATATCAGCCTGAATGACGGAAAGGATCACGGGGAAGCCGGCCGCGGCTTCATCCGGCTGAATTACGCGGTCACGCATGCCGTGATGCGGGAAGCTCTGGACCGGATCGGGGCAATGTTTCAGTGATTGACAGAATTATAATCATTCCCCGGTTGTTAAAAGACGAAAAAAGGTATATAAATATTAGGTAAATATTATAAGGGGGATGGGGAAATGAAACCTGTTATCGGTATTACCGTCAATTATGATTTTGCGAATGTCATCGGAACACATACCGGCCTCGGCACACCGCTGCAGGACTGGGATTACATCGCATTGGACTATGCCAACGCCGTATGCGCGTCCGGCGGCATTCCGGTGCTGATTCCGAACTGCAAGGATCCGGAAGATATGGTTCCGTTCCTGGACCGGATTGACGGCCTGCTGCTCAGCGGCGGCGCTGACATTGACCCGGTTCGGTACGGTGACACAATCAAGGGCTGGTGCGGTCCGATCCAGATCCGCCGGGATGCGCAGGAAATGGTCATGCTCAAAGGTGCCTTTGAAAAGAAAATGCCGGTTCTCGGCATCTGCCGGGGTTTACAGTTCCTGAATGTCGGCTTCGGCGGCACAATGTATCAGGACCTGCCGAAAGAAAAGGGAATCTATCATTCTCTTGGTGTTTCCAGCCGGAATCATCCGGTTCATACCGTGAAATTCAGCGGCGGGATGATCCGGGATATCATGGGTGTGGACGAACTCGCCACCAATTCCTATCATCATCAGGGACTGAAGGACATCGCTCCCAACGGCACAGTCACCGGCATGTCGGTTGACGGCAACGTCGAGGTTGTGGAATTCTCGGGCGGTCATCCGTTTACCATCGGTGTGCAGTGGCATCCGGAGATGATGTACGATTCCCCGTACACAAAGAAACTGTTCGATGCCTTTATCGCAGCGGCGACAAAATAACATGTTTGAAATATCCGGCCGCGGCCGGATATTTTTATGCCCGGATGTTACATTATCTGTTATTCTGTAAACATCAGGAAGACAACACTGTTCGAAACGTATTATGATAATAAATACAGAAATTTCGGGAGGGCAGTACTATGAAATACCGTATTGTTTCTGATTCGGCATCCAATGTTATGGACCTGCCGGGAGAAATTGAACATATCTCCGTGCCGCTGAAGATTCTCATCGATGATGAAGAATTCACAGACAACCGTGACCTGGACTGTGCGGTGATGGTCGGCAAAATGGAAAAGAGCGCAGCCAATTCATCTTCCTGTCCGAATGTATATGAATGGAAGGATGCTTTCAAAGGGGCTGACACGATTTTCTGTGTCACTATCACCAGCGGCCTGTCCGGTTCATACAACTCAGCAGTACAGGCGGCGGAAGAATATATGGAGGAAAACCCGGGTGTCAACATCTACGTGGTTGACTCGCTTTCCACGGGGGCGGAAGAGCATGTTATCGTGGAGGAAATCCGGGAGCTGATGGAGAAGGGCCTGTCCTTTGAAGTCATCCGGGAACGGATGGTTGCCTGGAATAAGCACACCCATCTGCTGTTTTCCCTCGAATCACTGCACAACCTGGCAAAGAACGGCCGTGTCAGCCCGGCGGTGGCGAAGATTGCCGACCTGCTCGGCATCCGGTTTATCGGCCTGGCGTCGGATGAAGGAAAACTGCAGCAGGTGCACATTGCCCGGGGTGAGCGGCGGACGCTGAATGCCCTGCTGGCCGAGACGGAAAGGCTGGGTTACAACGGCAAAGGGCGGATGTGGATCTCCCACTGCCTGAACCTTGGGGCGGCGGAAAAACTGCGGGAAATGTTCCTCGAGAAGTGGCCCGGCTGCACCGTTAACATTGAAGCCATGAGCGGCCTGAACAGTTACTATGCGGAACGGGGCGGGCTGATGGTTGGCTTTGAGGACGGCACCATACCGGTATTTGACTGAGGCGCAGAAATGCGCCTTTTATGATACGATGATGAACATGAAGACAGAAAAGGAACTCGTGATATTTGATGTAGACGGGCTTCTGCTGGATACGGAAGCAGTCTGGATGAAAGCCTGGAAACAGACCGGGAATCAGCTGGGGATACCGGACGCTGACGCCGTCTTCCGGCAGGTGGCCGGGATTTCGGGGGAGGCGCTGCGGGCAGTTGTTTACCGCTGCCTCAGTGATCCTGTCCTGGCGGATCAACTGATTGCACAGTCAAGGGAGAACGGGATGAAGCTGCTGGAAACGGAGCTGCAGCCAAAACCGGGGGCGGCCGGCCTGCTGGCCTGGCTCAGGGAACAGGGCGTCGGTATCGCCGTGGCCACGACAACGGTGCGGGATCTGACCCTGGACCGGCTGACGAGGACCGGCCTGCTGGATCAGATCGATATCCTGATCTGCGGGGACCAGGTCGTCAACCGCAAGCCGGATCCGGAGATCTACCTGACTGTACTGGCGGCCGCAGGGACGGCGGCAGACAGGGCTGTCGTGCTGGAGGATTCCCATTACGGGGTGGAAGCGGCGGCCAATGCCGGCATTGACTGCATCCAGGTCCCGGACCTGAACCCGGCTGATGAACATACTGCGGGCCTGGCCGTGCACATCGCGGACAGCCTGACGGAGGCCCTTGCCTTTATGCGTGAAAACTATACATTTCGGAGGCATATCGATGGACTACAGGATTCTGACCGGCAGTGAAATAACAGAAGCGCGCTATGCGGAGTTTGAAACGCTTGAGCGCTGTACATGGCCGGAAGGGAGCTACGGATACCTGCCGCCGGCGTATGTCAGATCGCTGTATCCCGACGGTTTTGACGGGCTTTTCCTGGCGGTTGACCCTGATACGGACCGGCTGGCCGGATATTTCTATGCCATCCTGACGGATGAGGA
>JAEEHG010000161.1 GCA_016280695.1 Solobacterium sp.
CCGGTGCCTTCCCATGATTTCTTTCCGTCCGTCAGCCGCCAGTGCACCTTATGGCGCCCGAACGGAATCCCGATCAGGGCCGCCATGGCATCCCCGGCTCCCCACATCAGGATTGCTGCCGCGGCCGGTTCCCGCCTGCTGAACAGGCCCCATGACACCGCCGTCAGGGCCGCGAACATGAAGAACAGCAGAAGCAGGCTCATACGGATCTCGCCGGGTTCCTTTTCCACAAACAGCGGACTGTACCACGGTTCCTTCTCCACCATGCGCAGCAGCGGGTAGATTACCGCCGCAATCAGGCATGAAGTCAATGATGCGGCCGCCCAGCCTTCCGCCTTGGCAATCATCATCGTGACACAGGAAAAGGCCACCAGGTGCAGGCATTTGCGGAAGACAAACTGCGGCAGGGCAAACAGGAAGCGGATCATAAGCAGGCCCAGCACACAGGGAATGATAAAAACTATGAAATCACGCAGGCAGTGCATCACCTGCAGATAAAGCGGGATTGCCGTCAGGTACTCCCGGTAGAACAGCAGGATCATCGCTGCTCCGAGCACTGTCAGCACCGCCCCGGTGACCAGTCCCACAGTCCGGCTGCTGACCCGGTTGGCAAAGCGGGCAGAAACCAGTGAAGCCAGTGTGGCCGTAAACATGCACAACAGCAGCACCGGCCAGCGCTCCAGCACGATTGCCGGATGAATGAGCACATGGCTGACGGAAGCGATCAATGCCGTAAAGGTCATGATAAATGTACTGGTGCCCACCGCGGTCTTGAGTTCCATACCGAGGAACACCGTGAACACAACCAGCATCATCATTCCGCCGCCGGTGCCGACAAAGCCCGTGCCGAAGCCGATGGTAAGCCCGAAAAACAGGGATATGCATACACCTTTCAAGTCCAGGGAGGCCCCTTTTGAAACCGTATTATCACGGGAAGTATCCGGTTTGACCAGAAAACGGATACCGATGAAGAATGTCAGGAACAGCGTGAAGCTGCCCAGCACGAAATTTCCGGCCAGCCAGGCTGCGTAACTGCCGGCTGTGCACATGATCAGGATGCATACCAGCATGATCCAGCCGCGTTTCAGATCGATATTTTTATGCCTTGCGTAGGTCCAGGCAGTCACAGCCGAACCGAGGATATCAGAAGCCAGGGCAATGGCGGTCGCCTGATAAGCACCGGTTTCCCCGCCAAAGGAGGGACACAGGACGATCAGGATCGGAACCATGACCGTCGCTGCCGACAGCCCGGCCAGCCCGGTGCCGATCCCGGCCCCAAGGGATGCGATAATATACCAGAAGTATTCCATCATAGATGGTTCTATTCTAGCAAAAACAGCTTTATTTACCGCAAAAAAACAGTTTTCCGGACAGAAAAAAACAGGTCCCCGCAGGGAGCCTGTTTACACTCAGCCCAGCAGTGCAAAGGACTGCGGGCCAAGAAGAACTGATTCTTCTGACAGTTCCGCCTTGCCGGTCACCGCCAGCAGCGTCTTTCCTTTCAGCTGCCCGGCCCGCAGCTGTTTCGCGGTTCCTGACGGATTCAGCACGCAGACCAGCTTTCCCCGCTGATACGCGAATATATCCTGCCCGCCGGCAGCAGACAGCACCGTAAACGGCGTGTCCGCCTGCAGATCCGGATAACAGTGCCGCACAGCAATCCACTTCCGCACCGTGTTCAGCAATGATTCCGGATCCTGTTCCTGGTCCGCCGCGGTGACGGCATCCGGGGCAGTATCCACCGGCAGGTACAGGTCTTCTGCCCGGGCGATCGAAAAACCCAGGTTCGGACTGTGGTCCCACTGCATCGGGGTGCGGCTGCCGGTCCGCTGATAGCCGCCTTCCTTTGTCGGCACATCCGCGTACTTCATGCCGATCTCATCCCCGTAGTAGACAAACGGCACACCCGGCATGGTCATCAGGAAGGCAAAGTACAGCTTCATCTCATCAGCCGATAAAGTCCGGGCCGGCCGCGGGGTGTCATGGTTGCAGGTAAACATCGAGATATATCCCCGGGACCGGGTATTTTCATATTTCGGCAGATAGTCATCCAGAAACCGCCGGATATCCCCGCCGCTGTCCTTCCGGAAATAGCTGCGGTCGGTTCCGCCGGCTTCGTAGTCACGCAGCAGCGTATTATAGCCGTTCCCCACATGATCCAGATAGAAATCCATATGAAAGCCGCCGCCGTTGATGGCCTGCACCGGGTTGGACCACTCGCTGACCAGTGCCGCTTCGGGATAGTCATGGTCCAGCATAGTCCGTACATCCCGCCAGATGGCAGCCGTAGCCGACTTGTTTTCATCATCGTTTTTGACCAGGGAGTCCGCCATATCCACCCGGAACCCGTCACAGCCCCGGTCCAGCCAGTACCGCATGACATCCTTCATCGCCTCCCGGGTAGCCAAAGCTTCCGGTGCGTCCACTGCGCTCATCCACGCTTCCGTGCGGTTGAGCCAGCCGTAGTTCAGGGCAGGCTGGGATGCGAAGAAATTCAGCATATATGACCCGGCCCGCTCCTTCATGCCGGAAATATAAGGATGTCCGGCAATACCGGCAAAGGGATGATCAGTCCACACATAGCGGCCCCAGTATTCATTCGGCTCAGCCCGGCAGGAAGCCTGGAACCAGGCATGCGTGTCCGACGTATGCCCCGGCACGAGGTCCAACAGTACCCGGATACCCCGCTGATGCGCCTCAGCAAACAAACGGACCAGATCGGCTTCCGTCCCGTACCGCGGGGCGACTTTCTTATAGTCCCGGATATCATAACCGCCGTCCAGAAACGGCGAATCAAAGACCGGATTCAGCCACAGGGCATTACAGCCAAGCTCCCGGACATAGTCCAGCCTGGCGGTGATGCCGTTCAGGTCACCGATCCCATCCCCGTTTTCATCCCGGAACGAAGGCGGATATATTTCATAAAAAACTGCGTCTTTCAGCCATTCAGGCATATTTACTCCTCTCCGGTCAGCACCGCTGTTCCCCACGGGGGCAGGGTCAGCGTGTCATTCTCGAATGCTACGGGCTCTGCAGATACAGTCAGAACACCCTTCAGATGATGGAATTCCGTGCTGTCCGTATGAATGGTCTGTGTTTCCGGACTGATATTGTACACAACCAGTGCCGGCTCATGCACACCATCTTCCCGGATCAGCACGCATACATCATCCGTCGTCAGATCCTGATGCACCCAGGTACGCCCGGATGTGATTACCGGCAGGGCATTGCGGATCCGCATGATTTCCCGGACATAGTTCAGAATCGAGTATGGATCCTTCTCCTGTTCCTCAAACGACGGGAATTTCATCTGCACATTGTCCATGCCCGGCGGGGCCTGGGTCATCCCCGCAGCCTGCGGGTCATCGCTCCAGTACATGGGCGCCCGTTTGTTTTCATCTCTTCCGGCCCCTTTCATGCCGATTTCTTCACCGTAGTAAAGGAACACCTTTCCGCCCGCAAGCAGATTCATCGCCTGCGCCAGTTTGGTGCGGTCACCTTCATCCGTGGCATAATACCCCGCACTGCGGCCCATGTCATGGTTGGTGTAGAACGGGGCGTTGACTGCCTGGGGTCCATAGGACTCGTACAGCTGCCATTCCTTTTCCAGCGCATTGCCGAAGTCCCTGGCTGTGTACTGTCCCAGCAGGGTTCCGGCAATAATCCCTGAGGCATCCGCAAAGGCAAAGTCAAACATGGAATCCACCCCGGACGCGTAGTACCGGGCATATACTTTCTGGCTGTCCCAGCCCTCACAGACGATATAACAGTCCGGATCCAGTTCTTTCGCTGTCTGATTGACAAACGAAAGGAATTCGATATTCCTGTCCGCATTTCCCGTGTAGTAGGATGTGACGGCATCCAGGCGGAATCCGTCTGCGCCTTCATTGAGCCAGTAGCGCATGATTTCACGGATTTCCCCCCGGACGGCTTCACTGTCCAGATTGAGGTCCGGCATGCCTTCCCAGAAACGTGCCTCATAGTACCAGCCGCTGTCAGCCAGCTGCGCATAGCCGCCCTGGGCCTGGCGTGTGAAGCGGTAATAGTCAACATACGGACAAGCCTGCAGATCCGGTTCAGTCCCTTCCGGCAGGTCCCGGAGATATGCCGCGGCGGTCTGGAACCATGGGTGCTGCACCGAGGTATGGTTGAGCACCAGGTCCAGGATGACCTGCATGCGGCGTTCGTGGCAGGCTGCCGCAAGTGTACGGAAGTCCTCACGGGTGCCATAGGCCGGATCGATATCCGTGTAGTCAGCCACATCATATTTATGATATGTCGGCGAAGGCGCAACCGGCATCAGCCAGATGCCCCGGAAACCCAGATCATGGATGTAGTCCAGCTTCTGTGTAACCCCGTTCAGATCACCTGTGCCGTCTCCGTCCGCATCGTAAAATGAACTGACAAACACTTCATAAACTGATGGATACACACCCTCCGGTATATCCTCCTGCAGTGACGCATTTACCTGTGACATGACAGAAACAGCAGACTTCTGAGAACTCTGCTGTTTTACTGCATATACAATCAATACGGACAGGAGAAGAACCAGGGAGAAAATGATCTTCCTGTATTTCTTCATGATTATCCCTTAACGGCACCTCCCATGCCTTCCACATAGAACCTCTGCATGTAGAGGAACAATACGGCGATCGGAATCGAGATCAGCACGGCTCCGGCCGCGAAGCAGGTATACCACTGATAGATATACTCTTTCTGAAGCATGTTCCAGAGACCGATGGCCACCGTGAACTGGTCGGCATTGGCACGGCAGACCACCTTGGCAAAGATGAAGTCCACCCACGGCGCAATGAACGATGTCATGACCGTGTAGATGACAATCGGCTTGGCCAGCGGCATTGTGATTCTGGTAAAGACCTGCCACTGGGTAGCACCGTCAATGACGGCGGCTTCGTCAATGGAGCGCGGGATCGTGTCAAAATAGCCCTTGGCAATCTGGAAGCCCAGACCGGTGCACGCGGAATAGACGATGATCAGGCCGAAGCGGATCATGGCGCCTTCCGTCAGGCCCATGGCTTTCAGGATAAAGTACTGGGCCACCATTGTCATGAAGCCCGGGAACAGGCCGAGAATCATGGCCAGGTTCATGTACGGCTTGCGGAACATGAACCGCATGCGGCTCAGGGAATAGGCCACGGACAGCACAAAGAACGTGCTGATGACGCAGCAGCAGATCGCTATGATCAGCGTGTTGCCGAACATCTTCGGGAAATTCAGGACATTTCTGTCCGTCAGCAGTTTAACATAATTGTTCAGCGTGTATCCCTGCGGCAGGAATGTATTTGTGTAGGCGCCCGGCTCTGCCCGGAAACTGGTCAGTATGATCCAGAAAATCGGCAGAACCCAGATGGCCGCCAGCACCGCCAGCAGCAGATGCACCAGCAGATTGACAACGATGCTCCTGGTGCTGCGCCGGTTCTTCTTTCCGGTTACTTTCACGGCAGTCATATTACATGAACGCCTCCTCATTCTTGTAGGAACTCGAGTTCCTGTAGGTAATCAGTGTAATGATCGTCAGGATGACGAAGGTCATGATGCCGATAACAGCGCCGAGGTTGTAGTACTGCTGGTCAACCGTCAGCTTGTACAGCCAGGTCACGAGCAGGTCGGTCTGGCCGGCCGTGTCGCCGACATATGTCGGTCCGCCTCCCGAGAGCAGGTAGATGACATTGAAGTTGTTGATGTTTCCGACAAAACTCGCAATCAGGTACGGTGTCGTGACAAACAGCATGTACGGCAGCGTAATCTTGAAGAAGATGGTAACCGGTCCGGCCCCGTCCATCCGGGCTGCTTCATACAGTTCCGCCGGGATGTTCTGGAGAATGCCGGTAACCTGCAGCATCGTATACGGAATACCGACCCAGAGGTTGATCACGATGATCGTGACCCTTGCCCACATCTTGCTGGTCCAGAACGGCAGCGGCGACGTGATCCAGCCGAGATTCTTCAGCAGCACATTGATCGCGCCGGAAGGCTGCAGCATGATGTTCATGATCATCAGGGTGACAAACTGCGGCACGGCAATCGACAGGACGAAGCAGAAACGCCAGAATGCCTTTCCCTTTGTATCCTTGCGGTTGATGATCATGGCCAGGATCATGCCAAGAATATAGTTCAGGAATGTCGCGAATATCGCCCAGACAATCGTCCAGGCCAGGACATGCCAGAACTGCCGGCCGATGTTGCCGTTCATGTTCAGCACCCGCTGGAACTGATTCACACCATCCCAGTCAAACAGGACCAGGTGTTCGCCTTCCTTGGAATAGGTGGTGAACGCCATGGAAATCATGTATACCAGCGGTACAATATTGAACACCAGGATGCCCAGGCATGGCAGCGACATCAGGGTTATGTACAGGTTATTGTCAAAGAGATTGCGGACATCCTCTTTCAGGGAAGGAATATGTGCGCCTTCCTCCTGCATCTTCTGCAGTTTGTA
>JAEEHG010000162.1 GCA_016280695.1 Solobacterium sp.
CGCCCAGCCGCACTTCATAGCTTAATGAATAGGGGTCACCGTTGTCACCCTGCATGAACGCCCCATACAATTCCTGCAGGGTGCCGCGGTCCGCGTGATCATAATCATGATTGCCGGGCAGCACCATTACCCGGATGCCGGCGTCAGCCGCTTCCTGCAGATAAGCACAGAGCTGTTCAGCATCAGCAGGGGTACCGCTGTTGGTATTGTCGCCGGTCAGGATCAGCGCATCCGGTTTCAGGGCAATGACTTCATGGATCATGGCCCGGGTCAGTTCATCTATACAGGCCATGGCCGGGATGATCTGTCCGGAGGCCTTACCGGCCGTATAATGGAGATCCGAAACAATAACCGCGCTGACCGGCGCATGTTCAACAGCCCCGGCAGTTGGGGCTGAACAGGCACAAAGCAGGAAGGCCGCAATCATACAGAGACAACGTTTCATAACGATATCATAACAGACGCCGGTTTTTCATTCAGCGAAAAAAAGGTATACTGAAAACAGAATACAGGAACTATGGAGGATATCATTCATGGACGCAATGTCAAGATTCAATCTGTGGCGGCAGAAACTGTCTCCGCAGGATCCGCTGTTCGCGGAACTCGAAGATATAAAGGATAATCCCGGAGAGATAGAGGAGCGCTTCTATCAGGAACTGTCATTCGGCACGGCCGGGCTGCGCGGCAAGATCGGGGCCGGCACGAACCGCATGAACGTCTATACCGTCGGCAAGGCAACCCAGGGCATCGCCCGCTACATCATCTCACATGGCCGCTCTGCCATGGACAGGGGTGTGGTGATTGCCCATGACCCGCGGCACTTCTCGAAGGAATTCTCCCAGCTGGCGGCCGGCATTTTCGCGGCCAACGGCATCCAGGCATATGTCTTCCCGGATCTCAGGCCTACTCCCGAACTGGCCTTTATGATCCGCAAGCTCGGCACCACTTCCGGCATCAACATCACCGCTTCCCACAACCCGAAGGATTACAACGGGTACAAGGCCTACTGGAGTGACGGCTGCCAGGTCAGCAGTGAAATCGCTGACGGCATGTACCGGCAGATTCAGGCGGTCGACCCGTTCACGGACGTGCAGTGCATGCCGTTTGATGAAGGCGTGAAGAGCGGGAAGATCGTCGTGCTCGGGCCGGAATATGACCGGGCCTATCTGGATCTGGTTGAAAGCATGGCCATTCATGACTGGAATGAACTGGACCTGGACATCCCGCTGGTCTATACACCGCTCAACGGGGCCGGGGCTGTGCCGTTTACCGAGATGATGAAGGACCGCGGTTTCCGCAGCTGGCATATCGTGGAGGAACAGAAGGATCCTGACCCGGACTTCACCACCGTCGGCTACCCCAATCCGGAAGCACCTGCCGCGTTCCGGCTGAGTGAGGAACTGGGCCGGCGCACCGGGGCTGAACTGCTGATGGCAACGGATCCCGACGCGGACCGTTTCGCGATCGAACTGCGCGATGACGAGGGGAACTACATACCGCTCAACGGCAACCAGACCGGTTATCTGCTGGTCAACTACATCCTTGAGGGGCACCGGGATGCCGGGACCCTGCCGGCCAACGGCGCTATGGTCAAATCCATCGTTACCAGTACAATGAGCACGATCATTGCCGAAGCGTATGGGGTCAGGATGTTCGAGTCGCTGACCGGTTTCAAGAATATCTGCGGCCGGATCCCGGAACTGGAGAAGATGGGCTATCAGTATCTGTTCGGCTATGAGGAGTCCGTCGGCTATGCGGCCTGCCCGGAAATCCGGGACAAGGACGGCATTTCCGCCGGCATGCTGGTGGCGGAAGCGGCGGCCTACTACCGCCGGCAGGGGAAGACCCTCTGGCACGTGCTGCAGGAACTCTATGAGAAATACGGCTTCTTTGCCGAGGATGAACCGAATATCATCCTGGAAGGCATTGCCGGGGCTGAACGGATCCGGCGGATGATGAAACATGTCCGTGAGAATCTGCCGAAGGAAGTGGCCGGGGCAAGAGTCGTAAAGGTCGTGGACTACATCAACGGCTACGAGGATATTCCGGCTTCCAACGTCCTGCGCTTCTGGCTTGACAATGACAGCTGGTTCGCCATCCGGCCGTCCGGTACCGAACCGAAGATCAAGTTCTATTTCTATACCCGGCAGGCCAGCCGGCAGAAAGCCCTGGCGGTCAACGAAGCGATCAAGACCGCGGTCCTGGCCATGGTCAACGCGGTGGCATAAACTGACAACGAGAAGATCCCTGCGGGGATCTTTTCTGTTGACACGCTATATTAATTTGATAAAATATAATTGTAAGAAATATAAGGAGGAAATCATCATGAGCATCTATGATTACAGCGTTACCAATACAGCCGGAGAAGAAGTTTCCCTGAAGAATTACGAAGGCAAAGTTCTGCTCATTGTCAATACAGCCACCGGCTGCGGTTTCACTCCGCAGTACGAAGACATCGAAAAGATGTACGAAGATTACCATGAGAAAGGGCTCGAAATCATTGATATCCCGTGCAATCAGTTCATGGGCCAGACCCCGGGCACTGATGAGGAAATTCATGAGTTCTGCACCCTGCACTACAACACCCAGTTCCCGCAGATGAAAAAGAGCGAAGTCAACGGCGAAAACGCGCTGCCGCTGTACGGTTACCTGAAGAGCCAGAAGGGTTTTGAAGGCTTCGGCAAGGGCATGAAGGCCATGGCCATGGGGGCGATGCTGTCGAAGATCGACAAGAACTACAAGAACAACCCGGAAATCAAATGGAACTTCACAAAGTTCGTTGTTGACCGCCAGGGTAATGTTGTCGCCCGCTTTGAACCGACAGCCGACATGGCGGAAGTGGCCCGCTGCGTGGCATCGCTTCTGTAATAAGTTTTTTCAAATTCAAACGGATGCAGTATAATTGCACAGAAAGGATGGTGCCGGATGGAAGAAAAGAAACTGCCGGAGTACTATAATCCGGATGAAGCGCTCCGCCTGGAAAACCAGCTGTGCTTCCCGCTTTATGCGTGTGCCCGCATGGTAGTCGGCCAGTACACGCCGTATCTGAAGCCGCTGGGCATTACCTATACACAGTATCTGGTGTTCCTGCTGCTGTGGGCTGAAGACGGCCAGAGCGTAGGGAATCTGTGTGAGCGTTTGTACCTGGACAGCGGCACGCTGACCCCGATGCTGAAGAAAATGGAAGAAAAACATCTGGTGGAGCGGCGCCGGTGCAAGGATGATGAACGGATGGTTCGCATCTGGCTGACGGAAGAAGGCCGGAAACTGAAGGAAAGGGCCGCCGCGATTCCGCTGCAGGTCGGTTCCTGCATCAAGATTACCCCCGAAGAAGCAACCACCCTGTATACCCTGCTGTACAGAACGATGGAACAGATCTGAACCAGAAGACCGCTGCGGCGGTCTTCTGCTATAATTGGGACATTTTACAAGGAGTTCACGGTATGCTGCATATCATTGTCAATCCAGCCGGTGCTTCCGGGCACGCCGGCCGGATCTGGAAGAAAATCGAGCCCGTTCTGGCTGGCCAGGACAGGCCTTATACAGTTCATTTCTCCCGGCCGGATCTTTCCATTGAAACCCTGGCCCGGCAGCTGAGCGCCGGCGGTGAGGACACGGATATTGTGGTGATCGGCGGGGACGGCAGCGTCAATGAAGCCGTCAACGGACTGGCCCGGTTCCGCGGCATCCGGTTCGGTTTTGTGCCCTGCGGTTCCGGCAATGACCTGGCCCGGGACCTGGCTGTACCGCATGACCCGGTGCTGACCATGAAGCGGATTCTCAGCGGCAGGATTGTCCGAACCATCGATGTCGGTGAGGTAACCATGCATGACACTTGTGACCGGATCGACCCGCTGAGCCTGAAACAGGATCCCGCTTTCCGGACAGAGCCCCTGACCAGGCGGTTTGTCATCAGTGCGGGGCTGGGCTTTGATGCCGAGATCTGTGAGGGCGTACTGTATTCGCAGACAAAGAAAATCCTGAATAAGATACGGGCTGGAAAGCTGTCCTATATTGCCGTGGCCATGCGGCTGATCTTCCGCAATGAGAACTTTTATCTCGACATGAAAACGGATGAGCAGACCCTGCAGCAGCACCGGTGCATGTTTGCGGTGGCGATGAACCACCGTTATGAGGGCGGCGGCTTCATGTTCTGCCCGCATGCCGTCGACAACGACGGACTGCTGGATTACTGCATGGTGCATGACCTGGGCACGGCTGACTTCTTCCGGCTGTTCCCGTCAAGTTATGAGGGCCGCCACCTGGAACAGGCAGACCGGGTTGTGGCCGGCCGCAGCCGTACCATCGAGATGAAGGCAGACCGCCCGCTCTGGGTCCACACCGACGGGGAAATCCACTGCCGTTCCTCCCATATTACCGTCCGGCTGGACAAAGAACAGCTGGCCATGCTGGTCTAGAAGGAAATCCTTATGAACAAACAGGAAATATATGACTATCTGAAAGCGAAGGGGATCACTTTTGAGGTCACTGAACATGCCCCGATCTATACCATTGAGGAGATGCTGGAGCTCGGTCTGCCGTGGCCGGAAAAGGTGGCGAAGAACCTGTTCGTGCGCGATGCCCGGAAGAAGGAATACTATCTGATCGTGATCCGCGAGGACAAGCGCTTTGACCTGAAGCAGTTCCAGGAGGCCTATAACACCAGACGGCTCGGTTTTGCGTCCGAAGAGGACCTGGAACGGATCCTGCAACTGAAAAGAGGTGCGGTCACACCTCTTGGTATTCTGAATGATGAACAGGCCATGGTCCATGTATATCTGGACGAAGACCTTGCCGGGGGCATCATCGGCGTGCATCCCAATGAAAACACCGCCACGGTCTGGCTGCAGTTCGCGGACCTGCTGAAACTGCTGCAGGACCACGGCAATGATGTGCACGTGGTCAGCTTTTGATCAGTGGATGAACGGAGAGAGCTTTTGAATGGCTTTCTGAAGGGTTTCCAGGATATTCTTCAGGCCTTCAAGGTCAATGCCGTCCAGGGTGTTTTCTACCTGTTCGGCAACGGCGTTGATCTGCTGCAGGGTGTCATTGAGCTCACGCTGCAGGGTGATGATTTTCGGCACCCATACCGCCAGGATCACCACAATGACAAGGAGAACAGCCAGGCTGATGTACAGTCTGGTTTTTTCACGTTTCTCCCGGCGCTGCTGGTCCCTGACCAGTTCCATCAGCAGTTCATGATCAGACATGGTTTCAATGTTATCCGGCATAATAGGTTCCTCCCTGCTTCCGTTATATCATATTTTTGCGTACGCTTCTGTAACCGAGACGGATAATCTGCTAAAATACACATGTTATGGCAAGCAGGAAAAGGAGACGGATGAAAAAGGGCGCGAAGCTTCTGCTGACGGCAGCGGCGGCGGTTTTGATCTGCCTGCTCGGACTGCTGGCCTGGCACCTGCGGCCGGCAAAAAGCCCGCCGGCGGCAGTGACGGCTGAACCGGCGGAAACACCGGCAGAAACCCCGGCGGAAACGGCAGTTCCGGAGCCCGTGCCGGACTGGCTGGATATCGCCGCGGCGGAAGGGAAATACCGGCTGTTCCGGCAGGATCATGATATCAACAATGAAGTGAAGGCTTACCTGTACTTCACTTCCGGGCTGGTTGAACAGCCGGTGGTGCAGAGTTCGGACAACAGCAAATATCTGACCGTCAACTGGGAAGACATGTCGTACCGTTCATACGGCTCGGCATTCATGGATTACCGCAACAATCCCGAAACCGATGAGAACATCATCATCTACGGCCACTATGTCTATGAGCGTCGCAGTCCGTATGACCGCACGCTCATGTTCACGCCGCTGGCCCTGCTGCGGGACGAGGCTGTTTATCCGGACAACCGGATGGTGGTGCTGCTGACGGAAGATCATCTTTACGGCTATGAACTGGCCTACGTCTATGACTGCCCGCTGGTCCATACCGAATACGGGGACATGGCCCGGGATGACCTGCAGTTCAACCTGACTGATTACGACAGTGATTATTTTGCGGAATATACCGCCGCCATCGAGGGCACCCAGCTCTACGATACCGGTGTGGAAATCGCGGACGGCGAGCGCATGCTCAGCCTGCAGACCTGCATCGAATGGCACGAAGAATCCCGGCAGATAGCCGTCTGCCGCCAGATCTTCACGATGGATATTCCCGAGGAATGGAGATAGCATATGGCATTTGATTCATTAAGCGAACGTCTGAGCAAGACACTGCGTGACGTATCCGGCAAGGGCCGGCTGACCGACAAGAACATGGAGGACATGCTCAAGGAAGTGCGGATTGCGCTGCTTGAGGCGGATGTCAACTACAAGATTGTCAAGGAATTCCTGGAGGATATCCGGCAGCGGGCCCGCGGTGAGGACGTCCTCAACGGCGTGGAACCGGGCCAGATGCTCGTCAAGATCGTTCATGACGAGATCATTGAACTGCTCGGCACCGAACAGGCCGGCCTGAACTTCAGGGAAGAAGGCATTACGACCATCATGCTGGTCGGTCTGCAGGGCACCGGCAAAACCACCAGCGTGGCCAAGATCGCCCGCATCTGCAGGCAGAAGTTCAACCGTAAGGTGATGCTGATCGCGGCGGACGTCATCCGTCCGGCAGCGATAGAGCAGCTCCAGACCCTGGGTAAGGAGATCGGCGTGGAGGTCTTCACGAAGGGGACCGGCACCGATGCCTTTGAAACAGTCCGGCTGGGCATGGAGTATGCGGCCGAAAAGGGCTATGATACCGTGTTTATTGATACGGCCGGACGTCTGCATGTCGATGACGAATTGATGCAGGAGCTTGCCGATATCAACGAACTTGTGCACTGCGATGAAATTCTGCTGACCGTTGACGCGATGACTGGCCAGGATATCATCCACGTAGCCCAGGCCTTTGCCGACCAGCTGCCCCTGACGGGACTTGTCGTCACCAAGTTTGACGGTGACTCCCGCGGCGGCGGTGTGCTGTCGGTCCGCAGGATCACCAATGTGCCGGTCAAGTTCGTCGGTGAAGGCGAAAAGATCGAGGACATGGATATCTTCTATCCGGACCGCATGGCTGACCGGATCCTCGGCATGGGCGATGTCGTTACCCTGGTGGAAAAAGTCCAGGAAACCATCGACATGGAAGAAGCTGAAAAAGCGGCCCAGCGTCTCATGGAGGGACAGTTCACCCTGGAGGACATGCTGAGCCAGCTGGAACAGATGCAGAAGATGGGTCCGCTGGGCGGCATCCTGAAGATGCTGCCGGGTTATTCCCAGTATGCCGACCTGATTGATGAAAACCAGGCCAACAACAATATGAAGAAGACCAAGGCGATCATCCAGTCCATGACCCCGGCCGAACGGCGCAGCCCGGAGAAACTGCGCGGGACGATGAAGCGGCGCATTGCGGCGGGTTCCGGCACGACGGTCACCGATGTCAACCGGCTGATCACCCAGTTTGAAAAGACCAAGAAAGCCATGGATGCCTTCAGCAGCATGCAGCGCAGCGGCAGCCTGAACGAAGAAAACCTGCAGAAGATGATGGACCGGGCCGAAGCCCAGGCAAATCAGGTCCGCTTGAATAATAAGCGCAAAAAGTATAAATTCTAATAAAAGGGGAAACAAAATATCATGACAGACTTAAAGGATCAACTGAATCTGATTGGCTACGCACTGATGCTGGTTTCTGTTCTTCTGGCGGCACTTGCCATCCCGCTTTCCAAGAAGGGAAAGCGCACCGGGCTGCTTGCCATTCTGAGTTATATCTGCCTTGTCGGGTTCCTGATCATGGGGTATTACCGCATTCAGAACCTGGCTTCAAGCAATAACTGGACCGCGCTGATCCAGGATGTGACCATCCGCTCCAAGGCTTCCGTTATCCTGGCAATCCTGGTGGTCATTATCAACTTCATCCCGTTCTTCACATACCTGACCCCGGAAGACGCCCGGATACGGGAAGAACAGGAACGCAGGGCAAAGGAATTCCGGCGCCAGCAGAAGGAAGCGGCTGAGATGGAAGTGGCCGAACAGGCCCGTCAGGCCCAGGACGAAGCCAAAGAAAATCTGCAGTAACTCTGGAAGCCCTGTCCGTCTGCCGGCCGGGGTTTTCTTATGCCCGCATACCCGGGATTTGGTATAGTATTGATGACAGTCAGGAAGGGGAACAATGGCAGGTTCACGCATCTGGGATTTCTATGCACCAGTCTATGATCTTTTCATGCGCCGGAACCGTTCCGCCGCCGCGGTCATGTACCGCCGCATCTGTACGGTGATCCGGGACCGGGATGTCCTGGAAATCGCGGCCGGCACCGGTGAGCTGGCCCGCCGGACTGCGGTGTATGCCCGGCACATGGTGGCCGTTGACATATCCGAAGGCATGCTGGCCAGGGCGCGGAAAAAAGGCGGGCCGAAAAACCTGGTCTTCCGGTACGGGGATGCCATGGATCTGCCGTTCGGCGATGCAACATTTGATGTCGTGATCATTGCCAATGCCCTGCACATTGTCCCGGACGCGCGGCAGGCCCTGCGGGAAATCCGGCGGGTGCTGAAACCGCAGGGGATACTGATTGCCCCGAACTATTTGCACATGGAGGCCGGGGACCGGAAGCTGCCGCGGCGGTCTGCCTTGGGCGGCATCCGCTTTGCGCGCCGGTGGGATGAAGCCGGGTACCGTCTGTTCCTGCAGTCCTGCGGGTTTGAAGAGATCGGCCACCGGGTATTGAACGGCGCTCAGCCGTTAATGTATATTGAATGCCGCCGTCGGGAAGACGGGAGTGAAGCCGGCTCCGGAGAAGAAAGGAAACAGCCATGAATTACCATGATGACAATTACTGCCGCAGCTGCGATACGGTGGTCCGCGGTGTGAAGGTTCTGGATGAACAGCCGTGTCTGGTGCTGGCTGACACGATTTTCTATGCGCAGGGCGGCGGCCAGAAAAGTGACCGCGGCACCCTGACGGCAGCCGGCCGGGAATACCGGGTTCTGAAGTCCGTCCATGATGAAAACGGTGACCCGGTACTGGTCACGGATATTTCTGACCCGGCGGCGCTCATTGGCCAGCCCGTACACTGCGAGCTGGACTGGGAGTTCCGCTATACCCAGATGAGGCTGCATACCTGCCTGCACCTGATGCACTGCCTGCTGCAGAAACAGCTTGGCCATGAACTGGACAACCCGCTGACTTCAACCATTGAGGCGGACTTCGCCATCAACAAATACAAGAACGCCCTGGTGGCGGAAGCGGATACGGAAGCGCTGGAACAGGAACTGAACGCGCTGCTGGC
>JAEEHG010000163.1 GCA_016280695.1 Solobacterium sp.
CCAGGTGCCGCCTTTGAATACGGTGTCGTAGAACAGGTCATTCCGGTTTACAACAACATAGTCAATCTGAGCTTCTTTCAGATAGGAACAGGCATTGGCATAATCGGCCGGTGGCAGCTTGTCATCCACCCAGTACCGGTTCGGATAGAAGATCAGATACAATTCCTTTTCAGCATCCGTCCATGGACCTATGTGATTATTTCTGCTGAAATAGTAGGATCCCCGGTTAAGCATGCTCTGGGTCAGCTTGTTGTTTGTGATGATTTTCGGCATGAGTTGCTGCTTGTAGCGCAGTGTATTGTCCAGCTGCACGATGATGTCATATTCATCTTCTGTCATTTTGTTGATGGCAGAATAGTTTTCAGGAGGAATGAAGCTGCTGTGAAAGTAATTTGGCGTCAGCGGGTTTTCGAGCATCAAGAATCCACAGGCCAGCACCCCGGCAATACCGTATGTGATGCGCCGGTTCCCGATCCGGCTAAAGCACATATCCGCCAGGAGAACAAAGGTAAACGGGTTGATGATGATGTCGTAGGCCCGGTAATAAACACTGGCAATGCGGTTGAGGAATGGGCAGCACAGGGGATTGAAAAATGCCAGGATCAGAATCAGGTCAAGCATGATGAATTCACTGTCATGCCGGACGGCTGCCGCCCCGGCAAGCATCGTCAGCACGAGCATACAGTAAAGAATCTTGATTGCCGGCTGTCCGGCAAACAGGAAATAGTTCAGGGTCATGTCGTAGTACTGATTGGTACTGCCGAAGAATACCGACAGATCCATCAGTCTGCCGGTTGTTATAACCGACATTCCGTACATTGCGATAACTGTCAGTCCCAGCAGGATCCTGCGGCTGCGGTGGGTGGAGAACAGTCTGCCCAGCGGTTTATCCATCAGGATCAGCGTCAGGCAGAATACTGCCGCAATCAGGCACCCGCGGGTTATATTGTCCAGGATGACAGCGAACAGATTGGCGGCCGGCATGAACAGCACCAGACCGTAATGCCTGAAGAGGTGGCTGTCCATGTCCATGAGGATAAAGAACAGGGCGTAGAGAAACAGAAAGGTGATAAAGGACGCGCTGGATGACGCGGCACAGGATGCCAGCAGGCTCAGGCTGAACATCCACCGGGATTCCTTCTGCCGGTCCGTGAAGTATTCATAAAGCCAGAAACAGGCAAAGCCGATCAGGGTCGTGCGGAGCGTGTTGCCGTAAAAACCGAAGACACTGGTGAAATACATTTTCTGATAGAAAAACAGCCATGCCGAAAGGGCAAGGAAAGCTGTCTGTATGCGGTATTTTGCGGACTTTTCAACCCCCATCAAAAGCAGGGCGCAGGTCATCAGGAAAAACAGGATCTGGAATGTCCATACAAAGGCCGGCATTCGGTAGAACGTCACATGCAGCAGAAGACAGATCTTTTCGGTTACATACAGGAGTACCGAGGCCAGATAGTAATATGACTGGAACCGATACTGCAGGATGATATCAACGCTTTCAATACCGTATAAAACGGAGGTTGTATTCAGCTGCCCGATACCGGCATTGTTGCAGACCAGATTAATGTAGGTAAGTGAATCGAAGCCATCCAGATCACCCAGGGTGGTCCGCCAGGAGAATGAAGCCAGATATACAACCGCAATCATCAGGATAAGCCATGCTTTCCAGTTGAATTCCCACGGGATGTTTTTCAGGTGCTTGCCGATGAACAACAGCGTTGCCAGGAAGAACAACCCGTATATGATCAGGATGGTTCGGAAAAGACAGTTGGATGCGGTCAGGATCCCGGTGGAAAGGTAGGCAAAAGCCAGCCAGACGATAAAGCCGGCCGGAAAGGAAAACAGTACCGGATTCTTTTTCAGGCGGTACAGGACAGCCTGCCCGAGAATCTCGAAGTAAACTGTCAGGATGACAGGAATCACAAAATAAACCATGTTTTTATTATAAGCGATAAGGACGGGATTACGCGAGTATCCGGCTGAGGTTGCGGGAATTTGCATGATGAGAGGGAAGTACTGTATGTTATGATTAACAACAGGAGGTGATCCCGTGAAAGGAATCATTCTGGCCGGCGGCAGCGGCACAAGACTATACCCTCTTACCAAGGTGACATCCAAGCAGCTTCTGCCTGGTTATGACAAACCGATGATTTATTATCCGCTGAGCACGCTGATGCTTGCCGGAATCAAAGATATTCTGATTATTTCCACACCGCATGACCTGCCTAATTTTGAGCGGCTGCTCAGGGACGGATCCCAGTTCGGGGTGCACTTTTCCTATTGCGAACAGCCCAGCCCGGACGGCCTGGCCCAGGCGTTTATCCTCGGTGAAGAGTTTATCGGGAACGATGATGTCTGCCTGATCCTGGGTGACAATATCTTCTACGGCAACCACTTCAGCGCCATGCTGAAGCAGGCAGCCGACAATACGGCAATGAATAAGCACGCGA
The DNA here is from genome assembly GCA_016280695.1 of Solobacterium sp. GTDB lineage: Bacteria > Bacillota_I > Bacilli_A > Erysipelotrichales > Erysipelotrichaceae > Bulleidia. The sequence continues at coordinate 2,451 of JAEEHG010000163.1, forward strand.
CGGTGTTCGGCAAGTATGTCAACGATCCGGAACGGTACGGCGTGGCGGAATTCGATGAACAGGGCAGGGTTCTTTCCCTGGAAGAGAAGCCGGCGCACCCGAAATCCAACTATGCTGTCACCGGTCTTTATTTCTATGACAACCGGGTGGTCGGATATGCCAAACAGCTTGTCCCGTCAGCCCGCGGGGAACTGGAAATCACTGATCTGAACAAAATCTATCTGGCCAACGGGGAACTGGATATGCAGGTGCTCGGCCGGGGCTTTGCCTATATGGATACCGGGACAATCGAGTCGCTGGCCCAGACCAACGACTATGTCCGCCTCGTGGATGAAGTCCAGGGGGTCAAGATCTCGGTGCCGGAGGAAATTGCCTACTACAACGGCTGGATCACAACGGAGCAGCTGGCGGCTGCCGCCGAAGAATACGGCAAGAGTCCGTACGGTGAGCATCTGCGCAAGATTGCCCTGGGCCGTGTGCAGACGACCTACCAGAGAAAGGATTCCTGACCGTGAGAGTGATATTTCTCGGATGCGGATATCTCGGTTATAACCTGAGCCGGCTTCTGTCGGCTGATTTTGCGGTAGAGATGTGGGGCATTGATTCACCCTATGTATCCCGGCAGAGTGATTTTCATTATGTCGATGTCTTCGATCAGGCTGCGATGGCGGCCATGGACATGCGGGACGCCGTTGTGGTTGATACGGTTGCCCTGGTTGCCAACAATGCCAGGGACAACGATGAAACAGCGGCCTTGTCACGCCTGAAGGAACAGTATGACAACCTGCTGTCTTCCCTGAAAGCCGGGGGTGCCGGGCTGTTTGTCTTTTTCTCCAGCGGCGGCACCGTCTATGGTGAGATCGGGCATCCGGCTGAGGAGACAGACCCGCTGTCACCCCAGACACTTTATGCCCGTTCCAAAGTGCTGGAAGAGGAGATGATCCGTGCTTCCGGGATTCCGTACCTGATCCTGCGGGTGGCCAATCCATACGGCGGGTATCAGATTGCCGGCAAGCGGCAGGGCGTCATCCCGGTGCTGATCCGCAAGGCTCTTACCGGGGAAACGTTTGAACTGTGGAACAGTGAGGACAGCCGGCGGGATTATATCTACATCGATGATCTGGCCATGGCCATCCGGCTGCTGCTGAAAAACGATGTCAGGAATGAAACGGTCAATGTCTCGGCCGGCAGCGGCACATCCCTGCAGCAGCTGATGACTGCCGTTGAACGTGAGACAGGCAGCAGGCTTGAAATCATGCGCATGACCAGCGACGTGCCGGTGGTGCAGGACAATGTGCTCAACATCGCGAAACTGAAACGGCTGACCGGCTTTGCGGCCCAGGTCTCGATTACGGAAGGCATCCGCCGGGAAACTGAGCGGATCAGGGAGGAACTGAAATGAAAATACTTGTGACCGGAGGCGCAGGCTTCATCGGCGGAAATTATGTCCTGACCATGGTGAAAAAGCACCCGGAAGATGAATATGTCGTATTGGACGCACTGACTTATGCCGGCAATCTGGAAACCCTGAAAGATGTGGCGGGGGAACCGAACTTCTGCTTTGTCAAAGGGGATATCCGTGACCGTGAACTGATCGACAGGCTGTTCGCGGAAGAACAGTTTGATGTGGTGATCAACTTTGCGGCTGAAACGCATGTAGACCGTTCGGTGGAAGATCCCGAAGTTTTTGTGACAACAAATATCATCGGTGTTCAGACGCTGATGGATGCCTGCCGGAAATACAACGTCGGGCGTTTCCACCAGGTGTCAACCGATGAAGTGTATGGTGACCTGC
>JAEEHG010000164.1 GCA_016280695.1 Solobacterium sp.
CGTTGTGACTATGATCGCAGTCATCCTGATTATGGCTGTTCTGCAGGATGTTAAAAGAAGCCTGCTTGAGATCAGCCGCAAAGGATGCTTTCCGGCTTTCCGGAAAACGGAACAGGGGTTCTGATCCGTGCCGGAAGAATTAGTGGTCCGCCATTGCGCACCGACCCTGGCCGGTCTTAAAACCGCAAGTCTGTTTACAGTGATTCCTGACAGCGAAGAAGAACTGCGCCGGGACGTGGCCGAGCTCAATGGCAAGCTGAACGGCCGCCGGATCCACGCATTGGTACTTGGCCGTTTCCGCAACCGGGCCCGGATCTATCTTTACAGGCCGGAACGGCTGCGTGAGGACCTGCATGATGATCTGGCTGTACAGATCCTGTGTGAACGCGGCTATGATCCGGACGATCTGCGTCAGTGCCTGGACATGCTCGTGCAGAAACTGGAAGGAAATGAGCAGTTCCCGCATGAAATCGGCCTGTTCCTTGGCTATCCGCCGGGTGATGTGCAGGGTTTTATTGAGAACCTGAAGCCGTGCAAGTGTGTCGGTGCCTGGAAAGTATATACAGATGAAAAAACTGCCCGGAAAACCTTTGAGCGGTTTCAGAAGTGCAGGGATATCTACGAAAGACAAGTCTCAATCGGCATTCCGCTGCAGCGGCTTGCCGTTTGATAAAAAACCAATTTCGAGGAGGAAATCATGAGCAAAATTGCAGTAGTTTACTGGAGCGGAACCGGCAATACGGAGAAGATGGCGCAGGCTGTCGCGGATGCGGCTTCTGCCAAAGGCGCGGATGTTGACCTGCTGACCGTTGACGCATTCGATACCGGGGCGGTATCCGCATATGATGCCATCGCGTTCGGCTGCCCGGCCATGGGTGCCGAAGTGCTGGAAGAGAGTGAATTTGAACCGATGTTTGCGGCTGTCGAAGGCTCCCTCGGCGGCAAGACAATCGGCCTGTTCGGCTCCTACGGCTGGGGTGACGGCGAATGGATGCGTTCCTGGGAGGACCGCTGCCGGGCTGCCAACGCTGTCCTGGTCATGGACGGCGTCATGGCAAACAATGAGCCGGATGATGAAGCACTGGCTGCCTGTGCATCCCTTGGGGAAGCACTTGCCTGAGTGATTCAGACTGCAGGATGCCGGAGAGCCGGCATCCTGTTTTCTTTTTGACCGGAGGTGAATGAATATGAAGGATACGCTGATCGGGATATTGATTCCGTTTCTCGGCACAACGCTGGGGGCCGGCTGTGTCTATTTCATGCACGGCAGAATAAACCACATGGTCCAGCGGCTGCTGACCGGTTTTGCGGCCGGGGTCATGACTGCCGCATCGGTCTGGAGTCTTCTGATCCCGGCAATGGAGCAGAATTCCTTTGCGGAACATCTGCGGTTTATTCCGGCTGCGGCCGGTTTCTGGCTCGGCATTCTCTTCCTGCTGGTGCTCGATGGAACTGTACCGCATCTGCACATGGATACAGATGTTCCCGAAGGCCGGCCCAGCCGCATGTCACGGACCATGATGATGGTGATGGCGGTCACCCTGCACAACCTGCCGGAAGGCATGGCCGTCGGGGTTGTCTATGCCGGTTATCTGCAGGGCAGTGCGGGCATCAGCGCGGCCGGTGCCTTTGCGCTGGCCCTGGGCATAGCCATCCAGAATTTCCCGGAAGGGGCCATCATCTCGATGCCGCTGCATTCCGAGGGGGTGAGCCGGAACCGTTCCTTTGTGCTGGGAACGCTGTCCGGACTGGCGGAGCCCATCGGTGCCTGGCTGACCATCCTGGCTTCTTCACTGGTCCTCAGGGCCCTGCCGTATCTGCTTTCCTTCGCGGCCGGGGCAATGATGTACGTCGTGGTGGAGGAACTGATACCGGAGATGTCCGAAGGGAACCATACCAACCTGGCAACAGTAGCGTTTTCCTTGGGTTTTACCCTGATGATGATTCTGGATGTCGCTTTGTCATGACTGCGGTATACAGCCGGAATCAAAGAGACAGGCTGGATTGTCATGGCTTCATCAGCTAAACTGAACATTAGAATACCTGCTGAAGAAAGAAGGATGAGATCAAGATGAAAAAAATGAGTGCTGTTTCAGCGGCAGACCTGGACCGGATGAAGAAAACATATCTTCAGAATGAAAAGGCCAGGGTTGTCCGCAATGCTTTGACAACCAATGACATCGCTTCGATTTCCCGGGTGCTGGAGGCTTCGGCGGCCAGCCCGAACATGTTCTCCATCGACATCAAGACCATGCCGGTTACCAACCAGATGCAGTCCGGCCGGTGCTGGATTTTCTCGGCCCTGAATGTGCTGCGGGAAATGATGGCAAAGAAGTATCACATTGACAAATTTGAGTTCTCCCAGAACTATATCGCCTTCTATGACAAGCTGGAAAAAGTGAATTTCTTCATGGAAGCGGTCCTGCAGGAAATTGATACGCCCATGAACAGTGAGGTCTTGCGCTGGCTGCTGGAGACGGCCGTCGGGGATGGGGGCCAGTGGGATATGTTTGTTTCCCTGGTCAAGAAGTATGGACTGTGCCCGAAGACGGCCATGCCGGAAACCTGGCAGTCCTCCCATACCAGAGCCATGAACGGTATCCTGAACGGACGGCTGCGGAAGTTTGCGGCCGATGTGAAAAAAGCCCATGCGGCCGGGGATGGCAAGGCCGTTGCCGGGCTGAAGAAGGAATGCCTGCAGGAATGCTACGGGCTGATCTGTGACTGCTTCGGCCTGCCGCCGCAGACGTTCACCTTTGAATACTGTGACAGCAAAAAGAAGTATCACGCCATCTATGATGTAACCCCGGCCGAACTGTATGAAAAATACCTGCAGGTCGACCTGGATGACTATGTCGGCTTCATCCACGCGCCGACGGCCGACAAGCCGTACCATCAGATGTACACGGTGCGGTATCTTGGCAATGTGGTTGCCGGCAATCCGATTTCCTTCCTGAACCTGCCGCTGGATGAGTTCAAGGAACTGATCCTGAAACAGCTGAAGGCCGGCGAGCCGGTCTGGTTCGGCTGTGACTGCGGCAAGGACGGCAACCGGGAAACCGGTCTCTGGGATGACAAGCAGTTCGATTACGAGCACACCCTGGACATGCACCTGGAGATGAGCAAGGAAGACATGCTGGATACCCGCCACAGCGCGATGAACCATGCCATGGTCTTCACCGGCGTCAACCTGGTCGACGACAAGCCCAACCGCTGGAAGATCGAGAATTCCTGGGGTGAGAAAGTGGCCAATGACGGCTATTATATCTGCACGGATACCTGGTTTGACAAGTATGTCTATGAAGCGGTTGTCAATAAAAAGTACCTGACAAAGGAACAGAAGAAGATCCTGAAGCAGAAGCCGGCCGTGCTGGATCCGTGGGATCCGTTCGGTTCACTGGCTGACTGAGTTTAAAAAATCATTTAACAAACAGTTATGAAAATTAAGTGCGTTTGCACTTAATTTTTAGATTATAATCAATTCAGAAAGATAAAATGAGGAACTTTTTATGGTGAAACTGAATTCTTCCGAAGTCCGGAAGGCAAACAAACAGAGTATCCTGCGCTATATCCTGCAGACCGGTGAATGCACCAAGCCACAGATTGCCATGGATCTGCGGCTGAGCTCTCCGACCGTCAGTTTTATTGTGGATGAACTGCTGGAACAGGGCCTGCTGGAGACGACCGGCATGCAGGCGTCCAGCGGCGGCCGGCGGGCGGCCAAATACCAGATCTGCAAGGATGCTGTCCATGCCTGCGGCATTGAAATATCCCGGGGTCATGTCATCTTCGTGATCGTCAATCTGTGCGGGGAAATCATTGCGACGGAGCGGATCCGCAAGGAATTCTCCGATGATCGTGAATATATTCAGTATATTGCCAAGTACCGGGCGGACATGGCAGAGCGCTTCGGCATTGATCCGGCAACGGTTACCGGGGTCGGCATCTCCCTGCAGGGCCTCATCAGTCCGGATCAGACATCGTTCAAGAGCCATATGCTGGATGACCGCAGGGTTATTGCCACCCCCACATTGACCGATGAATATCCGTGCCTGTTCCTGAATGACGGCAATGCGTCCTGCATGTCGGAGTGCTATTCCAATAAAGCAGAAAAGGATTTTGTGTATCTGATGCTCAGCCGGACGGTCGGCGGTGCCATTGTGCATGACGGCGAAATTCAGGCCGGCAAGGATGGTTTTGCGGGTGAATTCGGCCATGTCTGCCTGCATCCGGAAGATGATAAAGTCTGTTACTGCGGCGGGAAGGGACATGCCTGGTGCTATCTGTCTTCAGACCGGCTGGAGGAATTCTGCGGCAGTGTATACTGGGACTTCTTTAAAAAGCTCGAAGAAGGGGAAGAGGGATACTGTGAATTCTTTGACCGTTTCCTCGATGATCTGACCCTGCTGATCTACAATGTCCGCATGATGTACAATACCGATATCGTTCTGGGCGGCTATCTCGGCACATATCTGAAGCCATATCTGCCGGATATTGA
>JAEEHG010000165.1 GCA_016280695.1 Solobacterium sp.
AGAGAGAGCACATGCGTGCCCACCCGGATACCCTGCGCAGCCAGCATCTGCTTCAGCAGGGAGCCGGCAGCGGTCAGCGGGGCGGTCAGCCGGGCCGAAAAATGTCCCCCGCCCGAACGGTCGGCATAACCCTCGTACCGCACATGCTGGGTGTAATCCGCATGCGATGGCCGGGGCTTATCAGCGAGTTCCTCATAATCACCGCGGCGGACATTGCGGTTGGCGATCAGGATGGTCAGAGGGGTTCCGGTTGTCCGGCCGTTGAACAGCCCGGAAACAATCCTTACCTCATCTGTTTCCCGGCGGGCCGTTGACAATTCCGGCAGGCCCTGCCGTTTTGCCATGTCAGCCTGCATCTGTTCTTCATCCAGCGCAAAACCGGCCGGCAGTCCGTCCAGCACACAGCCGGTTTCCGGCCCGTGTGATTCCCCAAACAGGGTTACGGTCAGTACATTTCCGAATGTATTTCTCATAGACTGCATCCTTTCCGGTTTCTGGACCAATGATATAATTCTATTATGCGTGAAATTGTCCGGCAACACAAAATAAGCCTGCTGACCGGGTGCCTATTGATCCCGTTCCTGCTGGCTGTACCGCTTGTTCAAAGCAGGTCTGCGGACGGCAATTATACCGGGGTCATCAATATGCCGGGCGAGACCGGGCTGTTCCTGCTGTGCTGCCTGCCGCCGTTTCTTTACCTGCTGGCGGTTTTTTACCGGCTGGGCCTCCGTCTGCAAATCACCGCATGGCAGAAGCAGATCCTGCTGTTTCTGGCCGCCGGGCTGCTGGCTGTCCTGATCCCGTACGGCCCCAAGGAAGATTTCTTCTCCGGGCTGCACGTACTGGTCAGTTATCTTGTGTTGGGCATCCAGGTCGTGCTGATGTGCGAGCTGCTGTGGCTGTTTGTGAAGCTGCGCCGGTTTTATCTGGGCGGAATCCTGCTGGCCTTCCTGCTGGCAGTAACCGCCGGCGCTATCAGCGGCCTGTCCGAATGGGTTTACCTGACGGTCACTTCAGTCTCACTTACGGTACTGCAGGCTGTCCTGCCTGCTGAAAGGAAGGCATCATGATTGTTGTAAAAGAAGAAATGCTGCGGATTGAACAGCAGTCCGGACAGACCGTCGATGTCCTGATGGCACGGGCCGGCACTGCCTGTGCCGGACGCATCAGGGAACTCACCTCCCCGGAAGATATCATTCTGATTCTTTGCGGCAAAGGCAATAACGGCGGTGACGGCTTCGTCATTGCCCGTGCGCTCACCGACCGCAGAGTCATGGTTTTTCTTGCCGAAGGTGCGCCGGTATCCGCTGCCGCTCTAAATGCTTTCCAGCAGCTGGATGAAGGGATGCTGGTTGCCGCAGATGACTTTCCTGCTGCCCTGGCGCAGTGCACGGTCATCGTGGACGCGGTCTACGGCTTCGGCTTCCACGGCACGCTGAGTGATGCCGTATATGGCCTGTTCCGGCAGATCAACCAGGCCGGTAAAACCGTTATCAGCATTGATATCAACAGCGGCTGTGAATGTGACAGCGGACGCTGTGACCCGGATGCGGTCCGCTCCGATATTACCCTGGCCCTTGACTGCTACAAACCGTTTCATATGCTGCGGAAACATCACCGGATGTTCCGCACTGCCGAACTGATCCCGCTGGGCCTGCCGCATGACAATATCCATGGTCTGACGGAAATGGATGAAGACCGCTTTCTGGCTCTCTATCCCGAACGTGATGAAACTGCCTACAAGGGCACATACGGGAAAACCTTCATCATTGCCGGCAGCCGCGGCATGGCCGGAGCGCTTTGCCTGAACCTGATCGGGGCCAGAACTGCCGGGGCCGGTTATGTGTGCTGCCTCTGTGATGAAAGTATCTACCCGATTGCCGCGGCCCGCTGCCTGACGCCGGTCTTCTATCCGCTCAGCAGCGCTGATGACCGCCGGAATGCCCTGCAGGCGGTGCTTGAACAGGCTGCTTCGGTCAGCTTCGGAAGCGGCATCAACCGGCTGGAAGGCCGGCAGGAAATCCTGGACACCCTGCTTGTGCAGTGCCGGGTCCCGCTGGTGCTGGATGCGGAAGGCCTGCGCATGATCAAAGACCCCAATCAGCTCAGACAGGCGGCGTGCCCGTTGATCCTGACCCCGCATATCGGTGAATTCTGTGCCCTCAGCCATATGGACGCGGAAGCGGCCGAGGCGGACCGCCCCGGTGCGGCAGTCTCATTCGCCAGGAAATACAACGTTGTCCTGGTGCTCAAGGGGGCCCACACGATTGTCGCTTCACCGCAGGGAGACATCTATATCAACCAGTCCGGCAATGCCGCCCTGGCCCAGGCCGGCAGCGGGGATCTGCTGACCGGCATCATCACCGGGCTGCTGCCGCAGCTTCATGATCCGTATATGAGCGCGGTGGCCGGTGTGTGGCTCCATGCCCACCTGGCGGACCTGGCTGTGCTTGAGCGCGCGGTGAACATGGTGGACCTCGACAGCTGGCCGGAGCTGATGAATGAATTTCTGTTCCGCTGCGGCCGATAAAGATTGTTCTATGCTATAATGGCCATATCCTGCATTGAGACAAGGAGTTACGGATGAGTGATAATCAGCCAAAGGTGATCACTTCCCGGCAGGCCCGGGCCCAGATCAATCATTTTGGCAGGTCGTTAATACTGTATATGATCTTTCTGACTGTTCTGCGTTACGGAACAGGTTTTGTATTTGCGCAGTTCCCCGAACTCCCGCTGCTGTTCGATCAGGACTACCTGATTCTTTCCGCCCTGATCATCCTGACGATCCTGACAGCCGTCATCGCCTTCGGTATTTCCAGCAGGGCGCTGTCCCTGGATATCCGGGATTACATGAAATGGCCCCAGGGCCTCACGGCCGGAACCATGGTATCACTGTCATGCATCGGGATCGGGATATACATGCTGGCGGTATCAGTATCAACGCTGTTCTACTATTTCGTGCCGACGGCCAACACCGACTATGCCTTCCTCGGCCTGTTTACCACCTGGCCGAACATCGTCAAGAATATTCTTTATTTCGTCTATCTGGTCCTGGTTAAGGCCATCTGTGAAGAGTATATGTTCCGGGGTGTCATCCAGCGGCAGCTGGGCCACTACGGCAGATATTTCGGAGTGCTTGGTTCCGCCCTTCTCTATGCCCTGTCACAGCCCAGCCTGGCCCGGGCTTTCTCCAGCTTCCTGATCGGCTGGTTCCTCTCGCTGGTAACTCTGAAGTACCACTCGATCCGCCCGGTCATCCTGATCCACATTGCGCTGTCCCTGTTCACCTGGTTCATGGACATCATCCCGGGATCGCTGATCTGGCTGGCCATTGTGCTCATCTTCGCGGTCTATATCATCGCTGCCCTCAGCCTGATCTCGCAGCGGATCAGCACCAGCATTGTGCGCTGGGGGGCCACCGAATGGAAGCTCTGGAAGATCCTGCTGACTTCCTGGACAACCATCGTAGTCATCCTGCTGTTTGCGGTGAATGTCTACCTGTCCTTAAGAGCCTGACAGACAAACTGAAAAGTGAGGTCCTCCTCACTTTTTTTCATGCGTAAAAAAATAACGGATATGCTCCGTTATCCTTTCAGGCCTTCTTCCTGGCGCTGCATGTTTTCGACCACCACATCGTAGATATCACCGATGGACTGACCGTATTCCAGAATCTGCCATGGTTCATTGGTGTGGAAGTGAATCTTGATCAGGGTGTCATCTCCGACCACCAGCAGGCAGTCACCCTTGAAATGTTCCGTAATGTAGTCGTGAATGACGTCTTCATCAAGATCCTGGCCGTCAATCAGAAGCTGTGTATCAAATTTGAACTCCAACTGTTCCATAATATCCTCCCGGTATGTGTGCATTATAGCACGCCCCGGTTAGCACCGGGTAACGAATTGCCCGTCAGTCAATATGCCGCAGTTTGCGGATCATGGACAGCAGGGCCCACATCACGCTGAGACCCAGGGCAATGGCAAGGGCATACTCCAGGGTCAGAACCGCGTTCAGTTTCGCTGTCGGCCAGTCCCGGACTGCCATGGCATGCATGGTGTAGTAAAGATTGCTTCCGGGCACCAGCGGGATCACCGACGGGATGAAGAACAGCACCCCCGGCGCTTTCAGGAGCCTGGCCAGCAACTCCGCGTAGAACGCCGAGAAAGCCGAAGCCAGCAGGCACGACATGAAGATCGACTGGCCGGCGGCAATCGCCCCCAGGTAAATTCCCCAGCTGAACAGGCCGCCCAGGGAAGCGACCAGCAGGAATTCTTTACGCACCCGGAACAGGATGGCAAAGCCCATGGAACCGATAAAGGCAGTAATCAGTTGCATGACCGCGTGGCTCATCCTGCACCTCCCGTCAGCATGATGGCCATGACAAACCCGTAGGCCAGGGCCACAGCCAGCAGCAGACACTCAATCAGACGCAGCGTACCGGAGATGGTATCTCCAACCAGCACATCCCGGATGGATACAGTTGTCGCGACCCCGGGAATCAGCAGCATGATGTCACCGATCATGATCATGCCGAAATGCAGCCAGGGAATGAGCTTTGTCAGGGCACCGATCAGGCAGCCGATGACAAAGGCGCACACGATATTGAACGAAACCGTATTGGGAAAGACCCAGCGGATTTTTTTCTGCAGCCAGCCGATCAGCACGCCCAGCAGGCCGGCCGCGACACCGTCACCGATATTGCCGCCGAAGAAAACCGCAAAACCCCCGGCTGCCAGAATACTGCCGATATACATCATCAGGTCGCTGGCCGGCGGCTGGATTGCCGCGTCGATATGTTTCTGCAGCTCTTCCGGTGTTACCGGCATACTGCAGAACTGTCGGCTGATCCGGTTCAGTTCTTCGAGACACGTAAAATCATTGCTGGCCCCGTCGGTAATTCTTCTGGTTTCCGTCACGATTTCCCGGTCGGCAAAGACAACAGTCAAAACAATGCTCGACGTGATGACGAAGACATTCATCTGTTCTGCCCCGGCAGCTTTGCCCATGCGGGTGATCGTGTCTTCCACCCGGTAGATCTCCGCCCCGTGCAGCAGCATCTCTTCTGCCATGTTCAGCAGCACGTGCACCAGCTGTTCCCGTTCCAGTTTTTCCGTTTCCATCTCTGACATAAAAAGCAGAATGATTATACCATTCCGCTTATGTATTTATATATACTTTTTTGCTGATTAACGATGCATTCCCCGAAGAACCCGCTTCTGTTACTCGTACTGCTTCAGTTTTTCCAGGATCTGCCGGACCGAACAGCCCTCTTTTTCAGCAGCGGCAGCCAGGTCATCAAATTCGTATTTGTACTTTTCCACGCCATAGCCGCTTGAGTGCTTGCGCCGGAATGTACCGATGCCGGTTTCCACAGTCTCGATCTTCCGGTCCAGGACATACCGGGTCTTGCGGACCTCACGGGTCCCGATGGTGGTTGTATGGGTGAAGATGACCTGCAGGATCTGTTCCCTGTCTTTTTCGGAACAGACGACATTGATCAGGGTTGCCGGCCTGTTTTTCTTCATCTGCACCGGTACCGTGAACACATCCCGTGCCCCGGCTTCCATCAGCTTCGTAAAGGCATAGCCGATCTCTTCCCCGGTCATGTCATCCACATTGAAGCACAGCTCAACGACCTGATCGGTGCCGCTTCCGGTTTCTCCCAGCAGCGTCCGGACACAGTTGGCCACCGGGAAATCCTTGGTGCCCATGCCATAGCCGGAAGCCTGTACCTTCATAACCGGCATATCGCCGAAGGAGGTGACGAAGTGCTTCAGCAGGGCTGCCCCGGTCGGGGTGCAGAGTTCACCTCTGATTTCCTG
>JAEEHG010000166.1 GCA_016280695.1 Solobacterium sp.
GCCATCCGGCAGGACCCCGGCAATGACCGTATCCACACCGGCGGCAGCCCCGATGGCTTTCGCTGTACGCTCGTTGTCGCCGGTCAGCATCACCACTTCAATGCCCATCTTCTGCAGTTCGCGGATCGCGGCGGGCGAATCGTCCTTGATCACATCGGCCACAGCAATAATGCCGAGCAGATGATCATCTTCCATAAAGAACAGCGGGGTTTTCCCCTGGCCGGAAAGCCGGTCCGAAGCTTCCAGAAGTTCATCGGAAACCCTGACCAGTCCGGAGATGAATTTCCGGCTGCCGCCCTGCAGCAGCTTCCCGTTCAGGACTGCTTTCAGGCCATTGCCCGGCAGGGCTGTGAACTCGCTCACCTCTGCCGCAGCCATCTTCTTTTCTTCGGCGGCCTGCACGATTGCCCGGGCCAGCGGGTGTTCCGACTTCTGTTCCAGGGCATACGCTTTCTGCAGCAGTGTATCCTCGCTGATCCCTGCCGCCGGGATCATATCCGTCACCTGCGGTTCACCGCTGGTAATCGTACCGGTCTTATCCAGGGCGATAATCTGTACTTTACCGGCCTGTTCCAATGACTCAGAAGTCTTGAACAGAATCCCGTTTTTCGCGCCCATACCGTTGCCGACCATGATCGCAACCGGGGTTGCCAGGCCCAGCGCGCACGGGCAGGAGATCACCAGAACCGAGATGCCCCGTTCCAGGGCAATGGCCAGCGTTTCCCCGGCCAGCAGCCAGCCGAATGTCGTTACAGCAGCGATACCGATGACCGCCGGGACAAATATCCCGGAAACCTTGTCCGCAATCCGGGCAATCGGCGCCTTGGTCGCAGCTGCGTCACTGACCATGCGGATGATCTGTGACAGGGTCGTATCCTCACCGACCCGGGTCGCCTGGCACTGAATATAGCCAGACTGATTGATGGTCGCCGCCGACACCCTGTCACCCGGCATCTTGTCAACCGGGATGCTTTCCCCGGTCAGGGCGCTTTCGTTTACGGCGCTGGTGCCTTCCAGGACAATACCGTCCACCGGGATACTGTCACCCGGACGGACTACGAAGACGTCACCGCTGACCACTTCATCGATGCCTACTTCCACTTCCTGGCCGTCCCGCAGCAGCACGGCTGTCTTCGGGGCCAGTTTCATCAGGCCCTTAAGGGCATCGGTTGTCCGGCCCTTGGACATGGCTTCCAGCATCTTGCCGACGGTAATCAGAGCCGGGATCATGGCTGCCGATTCAAAATACAGCTGACCGTGATACAGCGGCATCAGGTCCATATTCGGGGTTCCGTTCGTAATCATCCAGGTCATCCGCATCAGTACATACAGGCTCCACCCGAACGACACTGCCGAGCCGAGGGCCACCAGTGTATCCATGTTCGGAGCCCCGTGAAACAGGGAATTGAAGCCGCTGGTGAAGAACTTCCGGTTGATGATCATGACGATGATTGCCAGCAGCATCTGCACGATCGCCAGACCGATATGGTTATGGTTCAGGAAGCCCGGCAGCGGCCAGCCCCACATGTTGTGGCCCATGGAGATATACATGAGCACGGCCAGGAAACCGACCGACAGGATCAGCCGCCGTTTCAGCACCGGGGTTTCCCGGTCCTTCAGCGCGTCCTCCTCGGCTGCCAGGCGCTCGCTGGCCGAAACCGCCTTCTGGGCTGCCCCTTTCTTCGCGGCACCGTAGCCGGCATTTTCAACGGCCTTAATGATATCAGCCTGGGAGGCACTGCCTTCCACACCCATTGAATTCGTCAGCAGGGAAACTGAGCATGATGTTACGCCCGGTACCTGGCTGACGGCTTTTTCCACCCTTGCCTGGCAGGCCGCACAGCTCATGCCAGTCACAATATACTGTTCCATATCAACTTCCTCCTCACTTCATCACTTTCTGCAGGACCGTCACGAGTTCCTCGACTGTCCCTTCCCGGCCTTCCCGGATATCTTCCGTCACACAGCCCTTGATATGGCAGGCCAGCAGTTCCTTGCTGAAACTGTTGAGGGCCGAAGTCACGGCTGATACCTGGATCAGGATGTCCGGGCAGTATGTATCATTCTCCACCATCCGTTCCAGACCGCGGATCTGGCCCTCGATCTTCTTCAGGCGGGTAAGCAGGTTTTTCTGCTGTTTTTCACTGCGGGCATGATGGTGGGTCGCTGTCATGGTCCGCTCGTTTTCATTCATATTCATTGTCATTAGTCTCACCCCGCAGATATAGTATACCCCCGTAGGGTATATGTCAACAAAAAAGAAAAGGAGTTTTCACTCCTCACGCAGGCCGCGCATCGCTTCCCGGTACTCGGCCAGGCCGTTGCCGTTATGGTAATGTCCCAGGCCGTTTTCATCCACATCCGCCATCGGTACCATGCCGAAGCCCTGGACTGCTGTCCGCACCCCGTCTGCCGAAACGGTTTCGCAGTATACATCCGGAAACCGGTATCCCTGTTCCGCCAGGGAATCCAGCCAGGCCGCGAAGGCCATGCCAAGCTCCCGCATGCAGGATGTGCCGCGGTACTGCGGGTACAGGTTCGCTGTATAGAGATACAGCACCATATCCTTTCCCTTTTCCTTCGGAACGGAATGCAGATCCGTAA
>JAEEHG010000167.1 GCA_016280695.1 Solobacterium sp.
ATGTGTGCAGTCGGCGCAGAGTCCGGTATGCAGGCGGGCAGCGCACCGCGGAGCCAGGTCCCGGCCGATATTCGAAGCCACAAACAGGAGGATCTCCGGTTTGTATGTTTCCACCGCCTGCGCGATGACTTCAGTATAGGTTTCGGTCCGGTAGTTCTTCAGCAGTTCGTGGTCATAGATCAGGACTTTATCAGCCCCATAGCCGCCCAATGTCACCGCCAGCGAGTCCACGTCGTGGCCCGGCAGGACGGCATGCAGTTCACAATGCAGTTCATCCGCCAGCTTGCGGCCTTCACTGACCAGTTCCAGCACGGCCGGCATCAGTTCTCCCTGACGCTGTTCGGCAAAGACCCAGACATCATGGAATTCATCTAAATTCATACTGTTGAATGTCATTTCGTCTTTCCTCCTAGATCAGGTGCTTCTCCGCCAGGCACTTTGCCAGTTCGGCCGCTGTTTCCTGGGCATTGCCCTTCAGCATCCGGCCGGCGCTCTTCTGCGGCGGGGTGAATGATTTGTAAATGTTGGTCGGGCTGCCCTGCAGGCCGATCGTTGTCTTGTCAATCAGCGAATGATCCTTCAGATCCTCATAGGAGAGAATCCGGATCTCCTTGTCAAAGCAGTCCTCGATCCCCTGCACGCTCATGTAGCGGGGTTCATTGAGTTCCTTGACACAGGTGATCAGGCACGGTGTCTTGACCTTGATCATCATGTAGCCGTCTTCCAGCATCCGCTTGATCAGCAGGCCATCGTCTTCCTTGGTGATCTCGGCCGCGTAGCTGACCTGCGGCAGGTGCAGTTTCTCGGCAATCTGCGGTCCGACCTGGGCCGTATCACCGTCAATGGCCTGCCGGCCGGCAAGGATGATGTCATCCTCGTCCAGGCCGATTGTATCGATGGCTGCGGCAATGATCTGGCTGGTCGCGTAGGTATCCGAACCGCCGAATTCCCGGCCGGAAACCAGCACGCATTCATCCACGCCCATGGCATACAGTTCCCTGAGCATGCTTTCCGCCTGCATCGGGCCCATGGTCACGGTGATGACCTTTGCCCCGTATTGATCCTTGAGCTGCAGAGCCGCTTCCACGGCATTGAGGTCATCCGGATTGGTGACCGTTTCCATGCTCGCCCTGTCCAGCGTTCCGTCCGGCTTGACGGACACTTTGCCGGTGGTATCCGGCACCTGTTTTACCGTAACGATAATCTTCATGTCCGTCCTCCTATTTCTTCAGCAGCTGTCCGGCAATGACAACTTCCTGAATCTGGCTGGTGCCTTCATAGATGCTGCAGATGCGCGCATCCCGGTACAGCCGTTCCACTTTGTAGTCCTTAGAATAGCCGTAGCCGCCGTGAATCTGCACGGCTTTATAGGCACAGCGGTTGGCGGTCTCGGCCGCGTAGAACTTGGCCATGGAACAGGCCATGGTCGCATCCTTGCCGGCATCCTTCAGCTCCGCCGCGTGATAGACCAGCTGTCTGGCCGCTTCAATCTCGGTGGCCATTTCCGCCAGCATGAAGCTGACCCCCTGGAAATTGCCGATCGGCTGCCCGAACTGCTTTCTCTCCTTGGCATAGGCAACGGATTCATCCAGGCACGACTGGGCAATGCCAACCGCCTGGGCCGCCATGCCGAGACGCCCGCCGTCCAGCGTGCGCATGGCAATGGAGAAGCCCTTGTGCAGCGGTCCGACCAGACAGTCCTTCGATACCCGGACATCTTCCATGACGACATCACAGGTCGGATAGCCGTTGATGCCCATCTTCTTCTCCGGCGCGCCCAGCGACACACCCGGCAGCTTCAGGTCAACGACAAACATCGAGATCCCCCGGGAACCCTTCGCAGCCAGGTCGGTCTTGGCAAAGACCAGGCACCAGTCCGCCATCGGCGCGCCCGAGACGAAGGTTTTGCGGCCGTTAAGGATGAAGTCATCCCCGTCCGCAATCGCCGTGGTGGTCGTCCCGCCGGCGTCGGAACCGGCCCCCGGCTCCGTTAAGGCGAAGACCATGATCTTCTCGCCGCTGGCAATCTGCGGCAGGTACTTTTCCTTCTGGGCCTGGGTGCCGGCCATCATCAGCGGGCCCCCGCCCAGGGAGTTCGAGGTGTTGGCGTAAATGGACAGCGCCGCGTCAACCCGGGCAAACTCCTCGATCAGCAGGGTATAGGAAAGATAGTCTCCCCCGGCCCCGCCGAGTTCCCGCGGAATGCGGACACCCATGAAACCGTACCGGGCCATCTTGCGGTGCATATCCCAGTCGAATTCGCCGGTCTCATCCAGTCTGTCCTGCAGTTCCTTGGTGAATTCCGTTTCCGCGAACTGGCGGAACAGCTTGCGTTCCAGTTCGTGTTTTTTATCAAGAATCATGCCTGTTCCTCCTTGGTCAGTATCTTCTTCAGGCCGCCCCAGTCCTCACGGAAGAGCCCTTCATCCATGACTTTGAGATCAGCCGCAATTGCCGGGGTGAAGTCCATGTTGGCCAGGATATCCTTTTCAAGATCCACACCCGGGGCAATTTCAATCAGCGTCATGACGCCGTCCCGCAGTTCAAAGACACAGCGCTCCGTCACATAGAGGACCTTCTGGCCCGGCTTGACATATCTGCCCGCAAAGGTGATCTGCTGCACATGCTTGAGGAACTTTTTGACATTGCCTTCCTGCACGATTTCCAGCCTGCCGTCACGAACCGCCAGCTTGGCCTTGCCCATGAAAGTGCCGCAGAAGACAACCTTGTGGGTCGCGTTGGTGATGTCGATGAAGCCGCCCGGACCGATCAGCCGCCGGCCGAACTTGGAGACATTGATGTTGCCTTCTTCATCGCACTCGCCCAGCCCGAGGCAGGTCATGTCCAGGCCGCCGCCGTCGATGATGTCGAAGGAAGCGTTGTGCTCAATCGTCGCTTCGGGGTTGTAGCTGGAGCCGAAGTTGGGCAGCGGGCACGGCACGCCGCCGATCATGCCCGACTCGGAGCACATCGTAACGAGATCGATGCACCCTTCCTCCGTCAGGATATTGCCGACGTTGGCTGACATGCCGACACCCAGGTTCAGCACGCTGTCCGGTTCGACTTCCATGGCGCAGCGTCTGGCCACGACCTTGCGCTCATCCAGCGGATAGCGTTCGATCGCGGAGACCGGCTTGCGGATCTGGCCGGAGAAGGACGGTTCCCAGTAGACGCCTTCCGCCTGCCAGGCCGCCATCGGATCAGTGGACTGGACGACATAGTCGACGAGGATCCCCGGGATCTTCACATCCTTCGGGTTCAGGCTGTCTGCCTTGGCCAGGTATTCCACCTGCACGATGACAATGCCGCCGCTGTTGTGGGCAGCGCTGGCAATCGCGAGGCCTTCGTTGATAATGCCTTCATGCATGAAGGAGATATTGCCCTTTTCGTCCGCCACCGTGCCGCGTAATAACGCCACATTCAGCGGGAAGCTCTTGTAGAACAGATATTCCTCACCGGCGAAATTCACCAGTTCAGCCACGTTTTCCTGCGTCTGTTCATTCATCCGGCCGCCTTCCAGCCGCGGGTCGACAAATGTGCCGAGGCCCACCTTGGTCAGAAGGCCGGGTCTGCCGGCAGCGATTTCCCGCCAGAGATTGACGGCGACACCCTGCGGCAGGCAGTTGCCGGTGATTTCCCCTTTGGCCGCCAGGTCATTCAGGGCATGGGCCGACTGGACGTGGGCCCCGTACCACTTCGTGACCAGGCCCGGACCGGCTTCCCCGAGTCTTGACAGGC
>JAEEHG010000168.1 GCA_016280695.1 Solobacterium sp.
CGCTGCCTGATGATCGAATACCCGGCCGGCAAACGGGAAGAAGGCGAAGACCCGGTGACTACGGCGGCCCGGGAAATCCGTGAGGAAACCGGGTATTAGGGTGTGGATTTCCGATACCTCAGAAATATTGTGCCGACCGGTGCGTATGATTCCGAAATCATCCATATGTACGCGTGCCGGAAAGGCGCGTATACCGGCCAGCAGTTGGACAGGGATGAATATCTGGAGGTTGCCTCGATGTCCCTGGATGAACTGCGGGATGCCGTCATGGATGGCGGGATCACCGATGCCAAAACCATTGTCATGACCTTCAAGCTTATCGAACTGAAAAAACAGGAGGAAAAGAAATGAAAACCGTACAGGTGGAAGATCTGCTGAAGTACCGCTTTATCGAAAACCTGCAGTACAGCTCCAACGGCCGGTATCTGGCGTACCAGCTGGCCTGCTGCGATGTGAAGAAGAACACATACCGCCGCGATATCTGGCTGATCGAAAAAGGCAAACCAAAGCAGCTGACAGCCTCGCTTGACGCGGCAATTGTCGGCTGGGACGATGACACACACCTGATCCTGAAGCGGCGCACCGAGGCGGAAGAAGCCGGCATGTGCGAACTGTTCCGGCTGGACGTGACCGGCGGCGAGGCCATGCCGTGGCTGCAGCTGCCGCTGGCCCTGCAGGAAATGAAGAAGGTAAAGGACGGTGTCTATGCCGCCACGGCCGTGATCATTGCGGCGGACCCGGACACGCACCTGGACAGTGCGGAAGAAAGGACTGCCAAACTGCAGGAGCTGAAGGCCGGCAAGGATTACCAGGTCATTGATGAACTGCCGTACTGGGCCAACGGGGCCGGTTTTGTCAACGGGCGCAGAAGGGCATTGTTCATTGTGCAGACGGAACCTGAACTGCAGATCAGGCGGATCACCGCACCGTACTTTGATCTGGAAAGCTGGCGGGTCCAGGCCGGAATGGTTTACTGGACCGGAACCGAACGGAAGATGAAGCTGGAGCGTAAAAACAGGGTTTACGCGCTGGATGCGGAGACGATGAAAGTCCGCACATTATACAAGAAAAAGGATCTGCACTGGTCCGACCCGTTTGTGCTGGACGGCCGGCTGTTTGCCTTTGCCTCGGATCACAAGGAATACGGACGGCTGGAAACCGAAGCCTTCACCGAACTGAAGGACGGACAGGCCATCCGCATCAAAAAACCGGAACGGACCCTGCACAATACCGTCTCCGGCGATACCGTATTGGGCGGCGGCAGGCAGGCAGTTGTCCTGGCTGATACGTATATTACCCTGGCCACCGAGCAGGACCACACGGAAATCTGGGCTTATGACAGCGGTTTTGAACACCAGGTTCTCTACCGGGCCCGCGGTTCGGTATCCATGCTGGACGCGGCAGACAAGAAGATTGCCTTCGTGCTGACCGATCCGAGCGGCCCGATGGAAATCTATGAGTGCACCCTGGAAGGAAAACAGGTCAAATGCCTGACCGCACACAACAAGCCGCTGATGCAGGACACCTATGTGGCGGAGCCGCAGGTACTGGACTATGAGAGTGAAGGCCAGCAGCTGCGGGGCTGGGTGCTGCTGCCGCAGGGCTTTGACCCGAAGAAAAAATATCCGGCTGTACTGGATGTGCACGGCGGCCCGCGCGGCGTCTACGGCGAGAACTTCTTCCACGAGATGCAGGTCTGGGCCGGCAAGGGATACATTGTCTTCTTTACCAACATCCGGGGCAGCGACGGCCGCGGGGATGCCTTCGCGGATATCCGCGGGGAATACGGGTATGTGGACTACCTGAACCTGATGGACTTCACGGACGCGGTGCTGCAGGCTTACCCGTGCATCGATCAGGACAAGGTGTGCATGACCGGCGGTTCCTACGGTGGCTTCATGGCCAACTGGATCATTGGCCATACAGACCGGTTCTGCTGCACAGCCAGCCAGCGCTCCATCTCCAACTGGGTATCAATGGCCTTCATCAGTGATATCGGCCTCTGGTTCGGCACGGATCAGAATGATGTGCAGAACCCGTACCGTGACACGGAAAAATTCTGGGATCATTCACCGCTGAAATACGCGGAGAACGCCGTTACCCCGACGCTGTTTATCCACAGCGACGAGGATTACCGGTGCCCGCTGCCGGAAGGCATGCAGATGATGCAGGCCCTGGCCAACAAGGGTGTGGAGACCCGCATGGTGATCTTCCATGGGGAAAACCACGAACTGTCCCGTTCCGGCAAGCCGGTCCACCGGCTCAGACGTCTCAACGAAATCACGGAATGGTTTGAGAAGCATACGAAATGACAGTGAAGCTGAAGCCGTTCCCTGCTCAGGACAGCACAGCGCTGAATGACCTGTACGCGCAGGTGAATCAGCGCTACTGTCTGGTGCAGCTGCCGATCCCGCTGCCGCAGGAGGAGACGGACCGGTATCTTGAAGTCATCCGCACCGGGAACAACGCCGGCCAGCCGTTTGTCTGTTTCGGAATTTACGCGGAAGATATCCTCATCGGCAAGATTGAACTGACCCGACAGGATGACGGGGATGCGGAACTGGACGTGGTCATCCGGGAAAGCGAGACCGGCAAAGGCCATGGCACACAGGCACTGGGCATCCTGCTGAAGGAAGTATACAGAAGGGGCTGGTGCCGGGCTGTATATGCCTATGTATCCAGGGACAACAGTCATGCCCGCCGGATGCTGACCCATGCCGGCTTCCGGCAGATGCGGGCGTTCCAGGCAGATGTCATGCGCTGGGACGGCGGTACATACCGGGTGGAACCGCAGACCGGCTACGAATACATCTACTATCCCCAGAACTGAAACAATGCCGTCATATGACGGCATTTATAAATTGCATTAAGCAAAATATAAAATCATTATGCAAAATATAATTGACATATCGTTTGATGCAAACTATACTTTGCATTGTCAGGAGGAACTGCTGATGAGAAATCTGAAAATGAAGTTCAGGCGGATCGAACTGAACATGTCACAGACAGAACTGGCGCAGAAAGCCGGCGTGACACGGCAGACAATCGGTCTGATTGAAGCAGGGGAGTTCAATCCGTCCATCAAGCTCTGCAATGCGATCTGCCGGGCCCTGGGCGTTACACTGAACGATCTGTTCTGGGAGGAAGAAGACAATGACAACACGGAAGAGTAATCTGGATGAACGGCAGGAACAGGTCCTGCTCGGCATTGAACATAACGGCTGCTGGCTGGCTTTCTGGGGCCTGCTTGTGTCCATCCTGGCACAGGAAGTGATCTACGGCGGTGAGCTGAAATATATTGCCGGGGAGTGGCTTGTCTTCATGGTTCTGTGCCTGTACATGCTGTACGCATGCATGAAGAGCGGTATCTGGGACAGACGTCTGAAGCCGGACATGAAAACGAACGCCCTGGCTTCTGCGGCTGCCTGCCTCGTGGTTGCGGCAACAGCTTTCCTGCTTGTCGCGCGGCGTATGGAAAACATGCGGATTGCCGGGTATGCGGCA
>JAEEHG010000169.1 GCA_016280695.1 Solobacterium sp.
CGTTTTTCCGGTTTTCTTATAACTGTCCATTTTCAATGGGGCCGTTCAGAACGCACCGCTGTACAGAATCATAACCACCCGTAAAACGGGTGGTTTGCTCTAAGGCTATAAGCCTTGTATCACAAGCCAGCGTCTTAAGGCGCTGGCTTTGCCATACTTTGTATGTCGAAGCCACCTTTGCATTTTCAACCGTCGCCGGCCGTCAATGGCCTTTGACTACTTCTTGTCCGGATTCCGTTTTCTCATTTCCTTATCTTCTCCAAACGGATCCTCATATTCTTTCACACTCAATTTATCTTTCGCGATGTCATCCTTTTCCTGATCCTGGATATACTTGCGCACTGTTGCCTCGTTTAATCCGACTGTGCTCACGTAGTATCCATCAGCCCAGAAATGTCTGTTTCCGAATTTGTATTTCAGATTCGCATGATATTCGAAGATCATCATCGCTGACTTTCCCTTCAAATATCCCATGAAACTGCTCACCGACATCTTTGGAGGTATCGACACCAGCATATGCACATGATCTGGCATCATATGTCCTTCGATGATTTCCACTCCTCTATACGCACACAGTTTCCTGAAGTAACCAGATATATCTTTCCTCAACTGGTTGTAGATTAACTTCCTGCGGTATTTCGGCGTGAATACGATGTGGTATCTTGTATAATACTTTGTGTGTGCCAATGAATCGTACTTCTTGGCCATCTCTGCACCTCATCTTTCTATTCATAGTGACTTCGACATTCTCTATGTTAGTTTTGATGAGGTGCTTCTTTCTACAAGAAGCACCTGTCTTTCCACCCGCCAAGCGGGTGGTTTTCTTGTTTCGCACAGTCCTCTGGCTTCCTCTTTCTTTTTCCCTTCCTGTGCTCAACTGTCCACTAGGACGAGTAAAAAAGATTGTGAAGTCAATGCTTCACAATCTTTTCTTCTGTGCTTCCGGCAGTCCTTACAGCCACTTGTAGAATTCCTTTACAAGCTCCTCGTAGTCACCGGTGACGATCAGATGATGGTTGCCGATGGATTTTGTCAGGAAGTAGTTCAGGTCTTCCTCATCCAGCCCGATGCGGATCTGGGTCCGGCACAGGTTGGTCTCACACAGGTTCTCAGCCAGTGTACCGGCTTTGACGAAGTAACGGTCCAGCAGTCCTGATGTCTTGAAGATCGTGCACGGTCCTTCCTGGATTCTGCCCCGGAACGCCACGCCGAGACCCGACTCGAAGTGGGTCATCAGTTCAATCTCCGTCGGCATGTTCAGCGGCAGGGTGCAGTGCGCGAAGATGATTTCATTGCTGTCAGACAGGATTCTGGACGGGTTGGCCATGAAGACCGGCCTGCCGCTCAGCTCACCGAGGATGGCCATGGAGATCAGGCTCGGCATGTCGCCTTCACAGCCGGCATAGATCCCCTGGGCGTTCAGCACAGCCAGTGCCAGGCAGCCGGTGCCCTTGACGGGGCCGAGCAGATCGAAGCAGCGGACCGTCACGCCGTCCAGCCGGTACTTGTCCACCAGCCGGCGCAGGGCCCCGTAGATCTCACAGCAGAGCTCGGTATCCTTCGGATGCCAGTTCTTTTCCTTGACCATCTTTGTCCAGACATTGTCTTCGTATTCCTTCTTCGCGATTTCCGCAAAGAATTCTTCCATGGAAATGTCAACGAGTTCAATGCCGTTTCTTTCCTTGCTCAGGGCAGCGTCCACATCCGAGGAGATCAGCCAGTCACTCGGCTTGCCGACCGAACCCAGGCGCATGTTGTGAATCTTCTTCTTCGCCGCAAAGACTGTGGCCAGGGTGCTGATGCGCGCAGCCATCTTTTCCGTCGATCCGTGGATGATTTCACCCTTGATATTCTGCTGCTGCAGATAGGACAGGATTTCCATCGAGGCCGCCAGGGAATTGTTGTACCCGGTGGTCATCAGGAAGACAGGTTTCGGCAGCCGGTCCAGGACGGCCTTGAAGCGCCCTTCCGTTCCGCCGCCGCCGATAAAGACCAGCAGGAGATCCGCGTCCTTTGCGTGTTCCAGATCGGTAAAGCCGATCTCGTGTCCGGTCATCTCGCCCAGCGTCTTGACCAGATCCCGGTTGTACTGATTGATGTTGACACTGTCAACGTTCGTTGATTCTACATAATATACGCCGATTTTCATTCCTACCTCCGTATTTTTTCCGGCTCCTCAGCCGTTTTCTTCCGCTGTCAGCTGTTCCAGTTCCCGCATCAGTTCATCCCGTTCACTGAGCAGGTCATAGACCGTATCCTCGGCCAGCACCCCGCATTTCAGACCGGCCGGCAGCCGGCCTTCTTCCGCTGCCCGGAAATCTTCTTTCCAGGCCGGGCTGCTGTAGTATTCCTCAAGTTCTTTCAGATCCTTCTGAATAGTTCTGTACTGTTCCACTGCAGCCGACAATGCGTCAACTGCCTGCCGGGCCTGATCCGTAATTTCTTCCATACGGATGATCCGTTCAACCTGTTTCCCGCTCATGAATCAATACAGCCCCGCTTCCAGTTTTTCCAGGGCTTCCGGCAGTTCCGTCACCGACCGCAGGGCCGGTATTGGTGCCCCCTGGTATCCGTGCCGGGAGATCCAGACCACATGCATGCCGGCCCGGTATGCCCCGATGACATCCATGGAATAGATATCCCCGGCCATGACGCTTTCCTCCGGCTGTACGTTCATCCGGCTCGCGGCCAGCAAAAACAGTTTCGGATCCGGCTTGCGCATGCCGTAGTCCCCGCTGACAATCACATCATCAAAACAGTCGATGATGCCGGTCTTTTCCAGCTTGCGCCGCTGGACAGATCCGCTGCCGTTTGATATGATGCCCAGCCGGTAACCGGAGGCGATCAGCTGGTGCAGTGTGTCTTCGACCCCCGGATACAGTACGGTTTTCTGCCATTCACGCTCCTGCCACCAGGCAGTCAGGTTCTCCATCGGCAGCCGGATGCCGTACTTCTGTTCCAGCATGGCCCTTACATATTCCTTGGGCTGGGTGCCGTGCTGATCCCAGAGGATGCAGTCCTGTACAACCGCCTCTTCTTCCACCAGGTCCATCATGCCGGCACAGCTGTGCACCAGTTCCCGGTACTGCTGGTTCGCATAGTACTCCCGGTTGCCGAGGGTATCATCAAAATCAAGAAATACC
>JAEEHG010000170.1 GCA_016280695.1 Solobacterium sp.
CAGAAACTCTTTGATGAATTCCCGCTGGACGGCATTTACTTCAGCGTGAATAATCAGAATTCCGTACTGAGCGATGAACTGTACCGGGAAATCGCCGCCCCGATCGAGAAGGAAATGATCGCCGACATCAACAAGCGCGGCCTCACCTTCATGCATATCTGCGGGACCCGGGGGCAGACCAATAACCTGAACCTGTACACCGATTATGACTTCGCGGCTGTCAACTGGGCTGTCTATTCCGAGAACATTTCCCTGAAGGAAGGGAAGGAACTCTTCGGCGGGAAACCGGTCATGGGCGGCTTTGCCCAGACCGGGCTGATCTATGACGGCACCGAGGAAGCCATCAAGGCGGAAGTGAAGCGGATCCTGGATGAAACCGGACAGCTGGGCGTCATGATCGGGGCCGACTGCACGGTGCCGATGGATATCGACGAGAAGCACTTCGTCGGGGTCCGGGAGGCAGCGCAGGAATACGCTGCGGCACATCGCTGATGCCTGTAAAACCACTGTCGGAAAAAGCCCTGGCAAGAAAGTACAAGGAAGCGGGCTGGTCCCAGGACAAGCTCGCTTTCCTGCACGACTTCTTCCTGGCCGGGGCCAATCTGTACGGGATCTGCACGGTCCAGGATCTCTGGGACATCTATAAATTCCTCGGGGAACACGTCAGCCTGCCGAAGCTGCGGCGCCGGGACATGATCACATTCTCGGCCATTGCGCGCCGGGACAGGCTGCCCTATGCCGTTTATGAAATCGATGAGATTTACGCGGATGAGGCGCGGAAAGAGACGGAGCGCATGATCGTTCATAAGGAACTGGTCGGCTCCGGGTATTACCGCTTTGATGATGTCTACCGGCTGAGTGACCGCCAGCTGAACAAGCCGTTCTATGTTCCGGATGACTACATAAGCTATGCGGAACCGGAACCGTCACCGGCGGAAAGCGCCCTGCGCGGGTATCTGGATGAACTGCAGGGCATGACAGCGCACAGCCGGACAGCGGCAGCGGAAGAAATGTTCCGCCAGCTGCGGCATGCGGTCATGACCGGCTTCCCGGATACTTCCCACGCGATCCGGATGCTTACCGATCAATTGAACGAAACCGGTACGGGCCCGGATGAAGAAGAAACCGTGAAGCTGCTGGAACTGCTGACGGCTTACAACAACAGTTCCCATCTCTGGGTCAACCGCGGCTGGGCGCCGCAGGACATGCGGCAGCCGGCCGGGACTGCCCCGATCCTGGTGCTGGGGCCGGATATCAAAAAGATGCTCGCCGAAAACGGCATCAGCGAAGACGAACTCCTCGCCATGCTGGCCGGCCGGGGCATCAACACACTGAAAAGCTGAGATGAGTGAAACAAGGATCCGGCTGGTCAGGCCGGAAGAAAAACACCGGGAAGCAGCCCTGGCTTTCCGGCAGGAGTTCTTCGCGAACGGGGAAACGGTCATTGACGGCAGCGAACTGCTGGACCGCACGGAAGACTATGATGCCTGGCTGGAGAATATCCGCCGCAATGCCTGCGCGGAGACCGTCAGTCCGGACTGGGTGCGGACCGACACGTACTTCGCGGTTGATGAGGCCGGACAGATCATCGGCATCATTGACCTGCGGCATGAACTGAACGATTTCCTGCAGGACCTGGGCCACTGCGGCTACAGCGTGCGGCCCCATGCCCGGCGCAGGGGATACGGGGCAGAGATGCTCCGGCTGCTGAAGCAGAAAGCCCGCAAAGCCGGCATGACATACCTGCAGATGTCCGTCATGCGGGACAATACACCTTCCGTGAAGATCATTCAGGGGGCCGGCGGTGTATGGCAGCGCAGTTTCGTGTTCGCCGGCCAGCCGGCTGATATCTACACGATTACCCTGTAAAACAAATACAGCACCCTGTCATGTGACCGGGTGCTGTTTTATTACTGGTTCATGGCAAGGGAAGCCATGGCGAGGATGTCTTCCTGGGTTTTGGCCCCGGCCAGGAAACCGGACGGGTGGCAGAAGATCGCGGTTTTGATCCCGGAGACCTGCTGCAGTTCCTCATAGCGCAGGCCGTACCAGGCTGCCGGCAGCGGGTGGCGGTAACTGGTGCGGTCATCACTGTCGCTCAGGGCACACTGGATATTCCAGCCGCCGCGCAGGGCCGGTGAAATGACATACCAGATATCATGGGCTTTCGGGTTGGAACTGCTGTACAGGATGCCTTCCCACGGGGCGAATTCATCCAGAATGAGCAGGTGGTTGGCCGAGTAGTCGATGGCCCGCAGTATATAGTCACGACCTTCCATGGAACTGATGATGCTGTCGATGCGGTTGATCACGATATCCTTCGCGGCACCTACGGCATCCATGAAGGCTTCGTAATAATCCATGCCGGAATTCCACGGCGGGTTGTAGTCTTTGATCATCTGGGAAACCGTGAAGGGGGTGTGGGCCGCCGCGACGATGTCCGCCTTGTGGGCATCCTGGACATACGGCAGCTCCTGCAGCACCCCGCTGACCGGGTTATAACCGTTGTCATCCGCGTCGATGCCCAGGATCAGCGATGTTTCGAGCCGCCGGTAGACGCTGTCCATCCACCGCTCGGGGCAGTCCATTTCCGCCAGGATCTCCCGGTAGTATTTCCGCCAGACCAGCCCGCAGGCCGCGTAGGGGATATTCGTATTCGGGTGGGTACCGTTCTGTTCCTTGTTTTCCGGCGTGTGGTGGTCAAGTTCACCGCCGCCGATATCAAAGATGATCCAGCTGCCGTCATCGGCCGGCAGGTCAAGATCACTGCCCCGGGTAACATGGATTTCCTCCGCCATCAGGGACAGCAGGGCCGTGGCGAAGACATCATCGGCGTGGAACAGGCCGTCATGAGTATAAAGATTCAGAAAAGGGCGCATGAGATTCCTCCGTTTCTCCAACAGTTATATCATACCCGCCCGATGCGGCCAAAGTCTGCTATAATTTGCTGGATATGAGAATAGTAATACAACGCGTAACGGAAGCCTCCGTCACGATTGACGGCGAGGTACACGGAAAAATTGATACGGGCTTTCTCCTGCTGGTCGGCGTAAAGGATGAGGATAACAAAGAAACCGCAAAACGGCTGGCTGACAAGATTGCCCACATGCGGATTTTCGAGGATGAAAACGGCAAGATGAACCTGTCCCTGGACCAGGTGAACGGGGCGATCCTTTCGATTTCCCAGTTTACCCTGTTTGCGGACTGCCACAAGGGAAACCGGCCGAGCTTTGCCAAAGCCGGAGCCCCGGAGCACGCGAAGAACCTGTATCTGTGGTTCAACGAATACCTGCGGCAGGAATACGGCCTGCGGGTGGAGGAAGGCATCTTCGCGGCGGACATGAAAGTGCGCCTGCTCAACGACGGCCCGGTCACGATCCTGCTGGATTCCGACACACTGTGAGGACAAACGCATGGGAGAGATTATTTACGGTACGGAATTATCGGCCGAAAGAAAACAGAAACTGAAGGAACGGGTGGACGGCATCAAGGCCCAGGGCAAGCGGATCCCCTGCCTGGCGGTCATTTCCGCCGGTTCGGACGCGGCTTCGGCTTCGTACATGCGGGGCCGGCAGAAGGCCTGCGATGAAGTCGGCATCCTGACGAAGGTCATCGTCCTGCCGGAAGGAAGCCGGCAGGCGGATCTCGAGAATGCCATTGCCGAATGCAACGATGACAGCACGGTTGACGGCATCCTGCTGCAGCTGCCCCTGCCGAAGGGCATGGATGAGGAACGGGCCCTGCGGCTGATTGATCCGGCCAAGGACGTGGACGGCCAGCATCCCCTCAACGTGGCAAGAATGCACCTGAACAAGCCGGGCTTTGTGCCCTGTACGCCGCGGGGCATCATGGCGGTCCTGGCCCGCATGGGGGCGGAACTCGACGGCTGCCAGGCCGTGGTGGTCGGGCGGTCTTCGCTGGTCGGCGCACCGGTGGCGAAGCTGCTGCTCAATGCCAATGCCACGGTAACGACCTGTCATTCCCACACGAAGAACCTGGCGGAAGTCTGCCGGCAGGCGGATGTGCTGGTCGTGGCCATCGGCAAGCCCCGGATGATCACCGCGGACTATGTCAAGGAAGGCGCCTATGTCGTGGATGTCGGTGTGAACCGGCTGCCGGACGGGAAACTGTGCGGTGATGTGGACTTTGACGGCGTGTTCGACAAGGTGTCCGCCATCACCCCGGTGCCGCGCGGCGTCGGCCCGATGACCACATGCATGCTTCTGGAGAATACAATGAAGGCATATGAGGAACGTCAGGTATGGTAGATCAGGAATACGGTCTGTATGATATCGTGGAGATGAAAAAGGAACACCCGTGTCACAAATCGAAATACTGGCGGGTGATCCGGGTCGGTGCCGATATCAAAATCAAATGTGAGGGCTGCGGGGCAGTGGTCATGTTCCCGCGGCATGAGTTCGAGCGCAAGCTCAGGAAGGTCATACAGCATATGACCACAGAAGAAACGGAGGCCTGATTATGGCTTTAACTGCAGGAATTGTCGGACTGCCGAATGTCGGCAAGTCCACCCTGTTCAATGCCATCACCAACAGCCAGGTGCTGGCAGAGAACTATCCGTTCGCGAC
>JAEEHG010000171.1 GCA_016280695.1 Solobacterium sp.
ATCCGCCGAGTCTTTCGACAACTGCCAATCCTCGTCACCCTTCTGCGGGCCTGGCGCTAACAGCTTCCCCGTTCCTCACGCACGGCCATGAGACTGTTTTATGCATAGGGTTTTAACAAATCCCTATAGTAAAAAATTTACACGTTTCTGCACAAACCGTCAACGCCAACAGGCGGACACAGCCTGGTCAGACAGATGAAAAAAACCGGATTAGCTCCCGTCTGAGGAACAGATCCGGTCTTTGGATTCTGCTTACTTTTCGTCTGCGTACGCAACGGCGATTTTACTTGCCAGGCGGGCGTTGTTGTAGGCCAGCTGCAGGTTGGAAGCCAGGGCCACACCGCCGGTCAGATCCTTGATCTCGGCCAGCAGGAACGGGGTGATGTTCTTGCCGCGGACACCCTTTTCCTCCGCCTTCTTCAGGGCTTCGTTGATGATGCCGCTCATGTAGTCATAATCCAGCGCGTATTCTTCCGGAATCGGGTTGCCGATGACCATGCCGCCCTTGAGGCCGACTTCCCACTTGGCCTTCATGATCTTCGCGATCATTTCCGGTGTATCAGCCCGGAAGTCCAGCTTGAAGCCGCTGGTCCGGCAGTAGAAGGACGGGAATTCATCGGTCTGATAGCCCAGTACCGGAACCCCCTGTGTTTCCAGATATTCCAGGGTCAGCCCGAGGTCCAGGATCATCTTTGCCCCGGCACAGACAACTGCCACCGGTGTGTTGGCCAGTTCCTGCAGGTCAGCGGAAATATCCATGCTGTGCTCGGCGCCGCGGTGAACCCCGCCGATCCCGCCGGTCGCAAAGACCCGGATGCCGGCCAGTGACGCGATGAGCATGGTTGTCGCAACCGTTGTCGCGCCGGTCTTGCCCGTTGCCAGGTAAACTGCCACATCCCGCCGGGAGACCTTGCCGACGTTGTCTGCCTTGCACATGAGGTCCAGCTCATCCGAACTCAGGCCGACCTTCAGCTTGCCGCCGATGATGGCGGTTGTTGCCGGGATGGCGCCTTCCGCCCGGATGATCTTTTCCACGTTGTGCGCGAATTCCATGTTCTCCGGGAACGGCATGCCGTGGGAGAGAATCGTGCTCTCCAGGGCCACAACCGGTTTGCCGGCAGCGATTGCTTCCGCGATTTCCGGCTGAATGTCCAGATACTTTTCGATATTCATGTTATGTTCTCCTTTATGATTTTTTTCAGGGTTTCCAGATTCAGATCGGGACTGATTGCCTCTTTGCTCTGCACCGCCAGCCGCCCGGCTGCCAGACCATAATCCAGCACCTCTTCGATGCTGCCGTCATGCAGGATGCCGCTGAGGATGCCGGCCAGGAAACTGTCCCCGGCCCCGGAAGCGTTTACCATCGTTTCCACCGGCTTCATTCTCCGCCGTATTGTCCGCTGTCCGTCCAGGTAAAGACATCCGTCCCTGCCCAAAGAAATATACAGCGTTTTCAGCCCTTTCTCAATCAGTTTCTTTCCGGCCTGTTCCAGCGAGTCCTCATCGGTGATCTTCATCCCGCTGAGTACTTCCAGTTCGGTCCGGTTCGGCTTCAGGGCAAAGATCCGGCCGGCATAGGGAATCATTTTTTCCGCGTAGATATCCGATACGGGATCCACCACGATTTTATCCCCGTATGCGGACACAAGATGTTCCAGGCTTTCAACCGGCAGGGAAGGATCCATAATGATCAGTGCCGCACCGTCCAGCAGCTGTTTTCTGGCCTGCAGGCAGGCTGTGTCAATGTGCCGCATGACGCTCATGTCGCACAGCGCCAGGTACATGTCATGATCTTCATTGAGCACCTGCATGAATACACTGGTCTTTTCCCCGGGCACGGTCAGCACCTGGCTGACATCCATGCCCTGTTCCCGGCACATCTTCAGAAGCATCTCCCCGAACATGTCATCACCGACCGCGCTGATCAAAGACACCGGCACATCCAGCCGCTGCAGGTTGTCCAGAATATTCCTGGTCACCCCGCCGGCTCCGGTAAAGATCTCCGCCGGGTGGTCGGTCTTTTCCCGGATCGGCAGAAGACTGCGTCCGTAGATATCAATATTGGCGGCGCCGATGCCGACTGCATACGCTCTGCTCATCTGCTCTGTCTCCTTCGGTAATACCCTTTCATTATATCGGAACTTTTCATGCGCCTCATCCGTTTCCGTCCGGCACTGCCCCGATTTCGGTATATACCATGCCGTTTCTTCCCTGCTGTGAGCGCATCAGGGAGACCCGTTCCGCTTTCATGGCAGTGTCAGGGATATCCAGCAGCGGATATTCCTCCCGTTCAGCAGCGGCCCTGCGCACCAGCGTGATGTGCGGGCGGAAGGCCTTGCGGTCAAAGGGGATCCCCTGTTCAGCCAGGGCATGGCGCAGCCGGCGGACATACGCCGAGAGTTCCGGTGACTCCCGCAGGGTGCAGGCATACAGGTCACGCAGCCGCAGGATGCCTTCCGGCACCAGTTCAAAGGTTTCTAACGGGATTTCTGCCAGTACATCCATGACCGGTTCCGGCTGGTAATCCCCGATAAACGCGAGGGTAACATGCATGTTGAAAGGATCCGTGTACCGGCCGCGGATGCCTTTTTCCTTCATTGCCTGCTGCAGATCCGCCAGGCTCTGCCGCATCGTTGCATCAGGCAGGATTGCGATAAACAGTCTCATCGTCTCAGATTATACCAGACGGCACAAAAAAACCCGTGTTTTCACGGGTTTTACCTGGTTCAGAAGTTGTTCTTCTTGACTTCGAAGTAAGCCTGCGGATGCGCGCATACCGGGCAGATTGCCGGTGCTTCCTTGGCGGTGACAGTGTAACCGCAGTTGCGGCACTGCCATACGACTTCGTCCGCCTTGGCAAAGACAGTCTTGTCTTCGATGTTGGCCAGCAGCTTCAGGTAACGCTCTTCGTGTTCCTTCTCAATGCCGCCGACCCCTCTGAACTGCGCGGCAATCTCCGGGAAGCCTTCCGCATCAGCTGTCTCGGCGAATTCTTTGTACATGGCTGTCCATTCTTCGTTTTCACCGGCAGCGGCCTGTTTCAGGTTGTCGACGGTATCATGGATCGCGCCGCCCTGCAGCAGCTTGAACCACATCTTGGCGTGTTCTTTTTCGTTCAGGGCTGTTTCGGCGAAGATGGCAGCGATCTGCTCGTAGCCTTCCTTCTTGGCCTTGCTTGCCCAGTAGTCATACTTGTTGCGGGCCTGGCTTTCTCCCGCAAACGCAGCGGCCAGATTCTTCTCGGTCTGCGTTCCCTTGATGTCTTTCATGATGGAAATACCTCCTGTGTCCATCATAGCAGGTTCTTTGTTTATTTCAGCAGTTTTTCATACTCCGCTTCCCGGAAGCCGGTCAGCACCAGGTCCCCGGCAACCAGCACCGGCCGCTTCACCAGCATGCCGTCCGTCGCCAGCAGCGCGATCTGTTCTTCTTCTGACATCTGCGGCAGTTTCTCAGACAGTTTCATCTCCCGGTACAGCAGGCCTGATGTATTGAAGAACTTCTTCAGCGGCAGCCCGCTTTTCTCGTGCCACTGCTTCAGTTCTGCCGCGGTCGGATTGTCTTCCTTGATATTTCTTTCTTCATAAGGGATATTGTGCGCATCCAGCCATTTCTTTGCCTTCAGGCTGGTGGAGCATTTCGGGTACCATACAAACAGCATTCTTTCGTTCCTCCTGTTTTTGTAACAATAACATGATCCGGCCGGGTTTATCCGCTGATATGAAAAACAGAAGAGACTGGCCCTGAAGGGGCTGAATCTCTTCTGTTTCTGTCTTCCGGGTTATTCCGCTGCCGGTTCCGCCGGAGCTTCTTCGGCCTGCGGATCCACAATGGCCACGTTGGACACCCTGGTATTTTCAGCTACATTGATGAGCTTGACCCCCTGGGCGTTGCGGCTGCAGGAGGAAACCTGGTTCAGCGAGATGCGGATGATGATGCCGTC
>JAEEHG010000172.1 GCA_016280695.1 Solobacterium sp.
GTGACCATGCAGATCGCATGATCGCCGTAGACGTTCATCATGTTACGGAAGTATTCCTCATTCCGCAGCGCCACCTTTTTACGCACTTCGGTATAATGCATGGCCTGGGCAAAGGCTGGAATATACTCCGGACCTTCCAGCACTTCAATGCCCTTATGCTCTGCTGCCCGGATGCATTTCATCGTTTTATGCTCGAGTTTCTCCCGGTAATCAGGCGCCACGGTCATGGCCGCGTTGAAGCGCGGCTGGGTGCTTTCCTCGATTTTTACGGTAAAGCCGCGGTGCACGGCCCCGAGCCGCTTCAGGGCATCAATGATATCCTGGTTCGTGTACGGGTGGTTTTCATGCCGCTGCCGGTAGTCATAGCATCTGGACATGACCGCCGGATCAAAACGTATGGCAATCGCCTTTTTCTGCCGTGCTGTCTTTTTCAGACCGGCAAAATAAAATTCCAGCAGTTCGCTGTTATGGTAATCCATGACCGGACCGCGGGGCAGATAGAACAGTGTTGTTCCCAGCGGCATCCGGCGGATCAGCACCAGCCCGGCTGCCACAATTTCACCGTCTTCCGTTACACTGGTAAGCATCCCCTGCCAGTTTGTCTTGATCTTCAGCCAGTCACTGCATTGGAACAGTGTATTCTGGTCTGATGCCATGACAAACCGGTCAAAACGCCTTTGATCAGTATCAGTATGAAATTCGTATGTCATATGAGTATTCTAACATCCCTCTTCAGTGAAATAAAAGCACCCCGCAGGGTGCCTGTTTTATCATGGTGACGCGTACGGGATTCGAACCCGTGAATGCCGCCTTGAGAGGGCGGTGTGTTAAGCCCCTTCACCAACGCGCCGTATAGAAGGAACTTTACGTTCCTTCTTCAGATTTGTCAAGCCGCCAGTGCTTTTTTCGCTGTATCAGCCAGCTCTTTGAACGCCTTTTCATCATGAATGGCGATTTCGCTGAGCATCTTCCGGTTGATGTTGATGCCGGCAACCTTCAGGCCGTGCATCAGCTTGGAATAGCTGAGATCGTTCAGTCTGGCTGCCGCGTTGATCCGGGCAATCCAGAGCTTTCTCATTTCCCGCTTCAGCTGCTTGCGGTCATTGTAGGAATACCGCTGCGAACGCATGACCTGTTCATGCGCTGTTCTGTACAGCAGATGCTTGCTGCCGAAATAACCCTTGGCAAGCTTCAGAACCTTTTTACGACGGTTTCTTGTCGGTGTGGATCCTTTTACTCTCATTTCCGTTCACCTCCCGATTAACCCTGCAGAAGCTGCTTGTCGCGCTTGAAGTCTGTCTTGTGAGCCAGGGTTGGCTTAGCCAGATGCTTTTTCTGCTTGTGTGTCTTGTTAGCCGCAAAATGCGAGATATAGTTGTGCTTTGTCTTCATTTCGCCTGTACCAGTCAACTTTACGCGCTTTGCGAAAGTCTTCTTGGTCTTCATGCGAATCTTCTTCGGCTTCTTTGCCTTCGCTTTCATCTTCTGTTCCTCCTCGTGCTGTTACTTCTTTTTCGGGGACAGCACGACCGACATCGTGTTGCCTTCCATACTCGGGGCTTTTTCCACATTTGCAATATCCGCAAGCTGTTCCATGAATTTCTTCATGACCTGCTCACCGACTTCCTTACGGGTAATCATACGGCCGCGGAAGCGCATATCGATTTTGACTTTCTGCCCTGATTCCAGCCATTTTCTGGACTGGTTCAGCTTGGTATCAAAGTCATGCTGATCAATGACCGGGGAAAGCCGCAGCGGTTTGATTTCCGTGACGTGCTGTTTCTTCTTCGCTTCCCTTGCTTTCTTCTGTTCAGCGAAGTGGAACTTGCCGTAATCCAGGATCTTACAGACCGGCGGCTTCGCGTTCGGAGCCACACAGTACAGGTCAAGATTCTGATCATATGCCAGTTCAAGGGCTTCACGGCGCATCATAACGCCCAGCTGTTCGCCATTCTGTCCGATAACAAGGACTTCATGGAAACGGATGTTTTCGTTTACCAGTTCTTCCGGTACATTTCTTTTCGGTCTAACGTATTGCAAGTATACCTCCTTTAAATGAAAGCAGGTGCATGTATCGCACCTGCCTAAAATACTGATTCTTCGGCATAGACCCATATCCTGCGGACATCGGGTGAGAAGCGATACTTCTGCTTTCCGTAATTTGAGTACCTGTATAATTTATCAGTCTTTACTGTCGTTGTCAATATGCTTTTTCAGATATCAAAACCAAGCACATTAACAGTAACATCGTTGGGTTTGTAACCGGTCATGAAAGCTACATTTTCGTAGATCTTGTTCTGTACAAGCTCACAGGTCGCGTTCACGTTGGCCCCGTATTTGACGTTGATGTCAACGATGATATTCAGCCGGTTGTTCTTGTCGATCTTGATCTGGACCGGCTTGCTGAAAGCCGAGGAAGTGATCCTGGATGCAGTTTCAATTTCATCAATGGAAATCTCCGTGATGGACTGGAAAACCGATTTATTAATGGCAATCATGCCGTTTTCTTCTTTGCTGTTTAAGACAATATAATCCTGTGCCATAGTTTCACCTCTTCCGTATTATAGCAGTTTTACCAATCAGCGTTCAACGCCGGCGCAGGGCTTTGGGCAGTTTGTTTTTGATCTGGGAGCCGTCCCCGCGCCCGGGCCCGACAGGATATCCGTGCCAGAGCAGCGCATACCACCCTTTTTCGCCATGATACGCAATGCTTTCCCCGCGCATATACTTTTCCATGTTTTCATCATCCAGCTCAAATCTGTGATGCCAGAAGGCACCGTCCGCCATGCACCAGGCATAATCCGGTTCAAACCGGTCCCGCCGGATTTCACCGAGCAGCACCTGGTGCCGCATGATCCGGCACCTGCCGGCTCTGATCATCGGCCAGATGCCGCCATAGACTTTGTTATTGCGGACCAGTATATGACCATACGAAAGCGGCCCTGTATCCCGGATCTGTTCATGCAGCCAGCGCGGAACCGGGTCACTTTTGATAATCGCCGGATCATAGTCCTTCCCATCGCCGTCCTTGCGCAGCCGGCAGATAAAATGCCCTTCTCCGCCGTCCATCGGATAAATACGCCGGGCCAGTTCCGTATCAGGTCCAAGTAATAACCCCGGGTGCCCGAAACTGCCGGCGCCGCTGATGATATGCATGTCCGGATGCCTGGCTGTAAATGCCGCAATGGTTTCCTCATTTTCCACGGCATTCAGCGTGCAGGTCGAATACTGCAGGATTCCGCCCGGTTTCAGCGTTTCCCAGGCACTGTCAAGGATATGGGACTGTCTGCAGGCACAGCTTTGCACATGTTCCGGGGACCAGCCAAGTACGGCTTCCGGTTCCTTGCGGAACATGCCCTCACCGGAGCATGGTGCATCGACCAGCACCATGTCATAGTATTCCGGAAAAGCTGCGGCTACATCACGCGGGTCGGCATTCAGCACAAGACAGTTCCGGATTCCGTGCCGTTCCACATTTTCGACAAGAATCCTGGCCCTGGCCGGATCGATTTCATTGGCAGTCAGAAGGCCCTGTCCCTGCATGGCTTCGGCGATCTGGGTTGTTTTGGATCCCGGGGCTGCGCAGAGATCAAGAATCTTCATGCCCGGGCCGGGATTCATCCAGGTCACGGAAGCGGCAGCACTGGGCTCCTGCATGTAGAAAAGCGATGCCGCATAGGCATTCTGCCGGCTTACCGGAAGATCATTTTCCAGATAGAAACCGTTCTCCGCAAACGGAGTCTGTTTCCGCTGCCAGCCGGTCAGTGAAAAAAAGCTGTCCGGATCGGTTTTCAGCGTGTTGATTCTGAAACCGCGTACAGCCGGCTGTTCCATAGCAGCAAGATAAGCCTCATAGTCCTCTTTAAGAACTGCTTTTATTTCATCAAGATATTCCTGTTTCATAGCGGAATGGTATTACGGACATCCCTGGCATCCTGCTCCAGCTGCATGATCAGGTTGCCGATGGTGCGGAACCGGACCTCAGGCCGCAGATAGCGGACAAATTCAATGCTGATGCGCTCACCGTAGATATCCATGTTGAAGTCAAGAATATACGCTTCCATTGAAAGATCATCCCGATAGTTCATGGTCGGGTTATGGCCAAGATTGATCATGGCCCGGTAACGGCGTCCGTGCACAACGGCATAACCGGCATAGACACCGGGCTTTGGCTTGATATATTCACTTGTGGCACTGACATTGGCAGTCGGAAAGCCCAGGTCATGACCGCGGTGCCGGCCGTGGACAACCTTGCCCTGGATCTCATAGTAATAACCCAGCATGTCCGCCGCATAAGCGACATTGCCGGCCATGATCTGCTCGCTGATCCGCGATGTGGAAATCTTGCCGTTGGCATCGGTAACCGGCTCAACAACCGTAACCCGGCAAAGAGCGTCATGCGCCAGGGTTTCACTGTTTCCCTCCCCTTTATAGCCATAGCGGAAATCAAACCCGCATACCAGGCCTTTGAGATTGAGTGTGCTCAGCACACGGTCAGTGAATTCAGACGGGCTCAGCCGGGACATCTCCTCGGTGAAATTGAGGATGATGATATTCTGGATACCCATCCGGGCAGCCAGGTTGATCCGCTGCCGCATGGTATTGATATGCGTGACATGCTGCTCCTTTTTCAGGGTAACCCAGGGATCAGGATCAAATGTAATCAAGCCGGAATCACAGCGTCTGTCCCTGGCCATGGAGATCGTTTTTTCGATCAGCGCCTGATGGCCTTTGTGCATACCGTCAAAATAACCGATGCAGGCAATCACCGGAAATGTATGCTGTACAGGCTTCTGCAGGTCAATTTTCATGATTCTCATATCAGAACAATCCCCTCCGGCAATGATACAGACCGTCATCACGGCGCTCATACGCTGCCAGTATTTGTTTATTGTAGCAGAGAATCACAATTTCATCATCCCGCGGCAAAGAAACCGCCTGTCCCCTGTATACCGGCAAAGGATCCGGCACTTCCACCAGCGGCAGTTCAGGATCAAGAATCCGGGCAATATCAAAGGAAGGAATCTCTTCCAGGGAGAGTGAATCCAATGATATGGCTTCTTCCAGGGTAAGGTTTTCAATACCGGTCCTGACAAGGGCACTCATGACCGCGGCCTCACCGGCCAGGGCAGCCAGGTCTGTTATCAGCGTGCGGATATATGTGCCGGAAGAAACCGAGGCCTGCAGGGCCCAGTGGTCCTCCGACAGTTTCTGCACACGCAGAAAATCGATATGGCATTCCCGCGGTTCGCGCTCCACCTCAATGCCTTTGCGGGCATATTCATAAAGTTTGCGGCCGTCTTTTTTCAGGGCCGAATACATCGGCGGAATCTGCATATACCGGCCGGTCATGCGGTCTGCAAGCACCTGCATTTCAGTTTCAGTATGATGCGCTTTTAAACCGGTTTCCGTGACATTGCCCCAGATATCCTCGGTATCGCTTTTCATGCCAAGGCGGAATTCCGCTGCATATTTTTTATGATGATGTACACAGTAAGGAAGATATTTTGTATATTTCCCGGTCAGCACGATCAGCAGTCCCGACGCTTCCGGATCAAGGGTGCCGGTATGGCCTGCCTGGCGCTCCTGCAGCACCCGGCGGCAGCGGGCGACAACATCAAAAGAAGTCATGCCGGCGGGTTTGTTGATGAGCAGTACAGTATCCATAATCAGCCATATTATACACGACTGATGCTATAATGTTGCACGGAAAGGACAGCCATGTCATATAAAAAGATTCTCGGCGCTATCCGCCGGGCAGATGTTGATTTCAGTCTGATCAGTGACGGTGACCGGATCTGTGTCGGGGTTTCCGGCGGCAAGGACAGCGTGCTCCTGCTCAAGGCCCTGCACCAGTACAGACACATTGCCAGGCGCTATGACAACAAGGAATTCACTGTCCTCGGCATCCATCTTGAAATGGGCTTCCCGGGCATGGATTTTTCGTCTGTGCGGGCTTATATGGCGGAAAACGATATTCCCTACATCGATTATCCGACACGGCTGTATGATATTCTGCAGCTGCATCCCCGCCGCAACGGGACGGTTGACTGCAGTCTCTGCAGCACCTTGAAAAAAGGCGCGATTGTCAAGGCCGCAAAAGAATATGACTGCAATAAAACAGCCTTTGCCCATCATGCGGATGATGCCGTGGAAACGCTGTTCATGAATATGCTGCACGGGGCCAGAATTGCCACCTTTACCCCGGCAATGCACCTGAGCAACACCAATATGGATTTCATCCGCCCCCTGGTGTATTGCTTTGAAGATGATATCCGTCAGACCGCCCTGCAGGAACTGCAGCTGCCAATAGTCGAAAGCACCTGTCCGAATGACGGTCATACCGAACGGCAGGAAGTCAAGGAATTACTGCAGAATCTGTACAGGAAGTACCCGCAGGCCCGGAAAAACTTTCTTAACTCTCTTGCCAACCAGGAACAGCTCTCACTCTGGTGCCGGGGCGGCGACTGGCATAAAACTGAATGATCAAGCGCGTCTATATCGAAATACTCAATACATGCAACCTGAACTGCTCGTTCTGTGACAAGAACAGCCGGATACCGCGGCAGATGTCAGTTCAGGAGTTTTCGCATGTGCTGGATGAAATCGAACCGCTGACCAGATATATCTATCTCCATGTTCAGGGAGAACCGCTCATGCACCCGCAGCTGGAGGAACTGCTGCTGGTCTGTGACCGGCGTGATTTTCATGTACAGCTGGTTACCAATGCAACTTTTCTGGATCGCTGGCCAAACCTCTGCCTGCACCCTTCACTGCGCAAGATTTCCTTTTCCCTGCAGAGTATCGAATATCAGCCGCAACCGGATCCGACAGAATATATGAATAGAATCCTCTCGTTCTGCCGGTCGGCATCCGAAGCCGGGCACCCTTATTGTGAGATCCGCTTCTGGCGTGATGATCAGAGTGATCTGCCGAAAACCAGACAGTGTCTCGACATGATTTGTGCACAGTACGAAATGAAACCGACCGGCCGGCCTGACAATTATGCCATCATGCCGAATATCTATGTGGATTTCGACAATGCTTTCTCATGGCCGGAACAGAGTAATGACAACAGTTTGAACGGTACATGCCTGGGCGGGATCAGCCAGCTCGCCGTGCTGGCCGACGGTACGGTTGTGCCCTGCTGCCTGGATGCCCACGGCTCCATTGTCCTCGGCAATCTGTTCCATCAGCCTTTATCAGAAATCCTGCAGTCAAAACGGTATCAGAATCTTGTCACCGGGTTCAGACAGCACAGGCTGAGCGAGGCCCTTTGCCGCAGATGCTCATTCCGCCGCAGGTTCGATCAGTAGACCAGAAAAGTCATACCGTCAACCACACGCAGTCTGTCCAGTCTGACATCAGGATCACAATACTGCAGCGACAGACGCTCAAATACTGCCGTGTCATCGGGGTCCCTTTCTGCCAGGATCCCGGTTTTTTTCTGCAGCAGTTCCAGAATCTGCCGGAATGTCATCGTGGCAGTCACGGTGTACTCATAGTAACGTCCTTCCGTAACCGGATAGAGAATGATGTGGATCTGTTCAGGTTTATTCAGCAAGACGGATCACCCTGTTTCCATGCCGTTCGAACAGCACCGCATCTTTTTCCCCGAGGAAAATGGATTTCCTGATTCTGAATTGGTACTGCTCATGAAAGCCGCTGCCGACGTACAGGACCGGGATAACCGCCGGCAGATGGTCTTTATGCTGCCTGTACATATCCAGTGTCATGAAGCATACGCCTTTCCCGGTTCCCGCAACTACATCTTCCATATCTGCGAGGTTTCCTTCCTGCAGCATCCGTTCTGCCAGGAAAGCATATTCGTCATCATATGTAGAAAGAACGAGAAGATTACATTCCTTCGGAAACATGACCCATTCATACGTCATTTTGTCCTTCCCAAGCACAATTACATTTTCTTCATGCGCACAGACCGGAAGGATATCCGGCATATACGGGATGATATACTTTTCTGCCGGCTGTTCCTTTCGAATCAGTTCAGTCAGGTCTGCTATTGTACAGGCATACCACATGCCTTCATAGAACTGTCCGTTCCATATCAGCATACGGCGCTCCTGTTTAACCGGTTTGCGGACCGGTTTTTCAAAGATTGCCGTCAGTTCCTGCAGATTATCGTTTTTCAGGGCAATACGGACATCAGCAAGTGCCAGATCCCGGTAGGAAATGGAAGACGCCGCAGAGCCGATTAAAAAGATATGCAGATCATTGTTCCGGACACGTGAATAGAGTTCCTGTAAACCATTGCGGATCTCTTCATCATTACCTGCCATGCCTGTATCCGTAAGAATCAGGCACCGTTTCGGGCCATGCTCCTTGAGATGGATAATCATATTCATGATTTTTTCCTTTTCGCCTTCCCGCAGGATATCAATAATGCGCACTGAGGCTTTCAGTTTATCCGGCAGGATATTCAGCATATCAACAATGTATATTTCCCCGTGTGCATATTCTTCCAGAAGTGTATACAGCAATGACTGCAGGAACCTTTTCTTTTCATCACGATCGCGGCAGAAAACAGCTGTGACACCTGCATTCCGGCCTGCATAAAACGGCAGGTTCCGCCGCTTCCGGTAATCATCCAGCACAGCCAATACCCCGGATGGATGTTCTTTATCAGTCACCGCACCGCAAACCGTGAACGGCAGGCAGAATGGTGACCTTGATACCGCGGCTTCCGGCTGGTTCATGATTTCCCGCATGACTGCCTGCAGCTGGGTCTGTGTTCCTGCTTCCCTCCCATACCAGACAGCAGTTACATTCAGTTGTTTGTCGAGCTGTTCGATATACTGCATTTCGATATCTTCGTCCGCGTGAACATAACCGCCCATACCGTGCTGCATTGTATTGTCGCAAAGCATATAAAACTCCCCTGTCCGGCGGATGGCGGCAGCGCAGCCATCCTGCAGCAGTTCCATCGAGTCCTGCCGTTCCTGTACTTTCAGACAAATCCGGAATCTGCAGTTGGCCCGGATCTGCTCATCGACAACCCCGGCCGGTTTCTGCGTGATCAGAATCAGATGGATGCCAAGACTTCTGCCAACTCTCGCAATGCTGATGAGCTCTTTCATGAAGTCCGGCTGCTGTGTTTTCAGTTCGGCAAATTCATCGACGATAATGATCAATTCGGCATGATACGGCAAGTTTTCCCGCTGTTTCCATGCCT
Source organism: Solobacterium sp. (assembly GCA_016280695.1). GTDB lineage: Bacteria > Bacillota_I > Bacilli_A > Erysipelotrichales > Erysipelotrichaceae > Bulleidia. The sequence goes on from JAEEHG010000172.1 coordinate 9,191, forward strand.
TCCTGTAGCCGGCCAGATTCATTACAGGTTTTCCGGTTTTTCCTGCCAGGATCCGGAAATCCCTTTCCCTGGTTTCACATTCCTGCCGGAAAGCTGTCAGGAAACGGTCCATGTCTTCCGGTTCAAGATTGGATATATCACCGATCAGATGAGGCAGTTTCCAATGTTCATTATGAAAAGCTGAAGCAGCACCACCGCCTTTGAAATCAATAACTGCAAACTGTACTTCTTCCGGACTGTATGTTACAGCCAGAGACAGAATCAGCGTGATGATCAGCTCACTCTTGCCGCTTCCGGTCGTACCGGCAATCAGTCCGTGCGGCCCCTGCCCGTTCTCATGAAGATCCAGCAGGATCTGATTACCGGCACTGTCCATGCCGATCGGAACCGCCAATTCCCTGCGTGGTATATTCGTCTGCCAGTTTTCATGGATTTTCAGTCCTGCCGCATCAGAAACACCATAAAGTTCAAAAAAAGAGCAGTTTGAAAGAGACTCACGATTATTTGTGTTGATTCTGTCGGGCCCTCCGGTAAACAGGCTGTACAGATCTGTTTTCGGCAGCGGGTCAGGAAGAAAATCCTGAATGCATTCCTTAGTTATGATCCTGCAGCCGGTAAAATCAACGATGCTTTCCGCGTCATGGGAAACGCTGCCGTCTGTCATATGGATAATATGCACACGTTCTGAAGCAGAGAGCCTCAGCCGGCCGGTCAGGTCAAACAGCAGAAACTGTGTATCTTCGCTCTGTTCAATCAACGTCAGGAGCTGATGCAGTTCTTTCAGATCAGAAGCGGCAAGCCTCGTACGATGCGGTTTCAGGACAATTTCGTGCGGTATGCGCATCAGCCAGCAATTTTCCCATAACATGCTTTCCGGCCCAAATATAACGATTTTCAGGTACTCTGGATGATGATACGAACAGATCTGCAGCAGCAGATATGCCAACACATTCATAAACTGATTTTCATTGACCAGAACAGCTGTACTTTTCCCAGGCAAAAATCTGTAAAGCACCGGCTTTTGTTCTGCTTTGCAATAACGTAATTTCAAGATTTCGATTTCTGTACTGAGGGAATCTCCTGACTGCCAGTGAAACCTGCTTGTCAACTGAACAGGCGTAGTAACAGTCCCAACCCCCAGACGGATATACAGCCAATCACCATGGAGCGGTGTTTTCTGCCAGAGATTATCCCCGTTGTACCAGTTACGCAGCAGCACATCAGGCGGAAAAAAACTGCTGTTGACTGAAGCAAAATAATTCTGCTGAAAACAGATGATCCGTTCCTTTACCTTCTGAAGATAATGCAGATAGGAAGCCTGCCGGTGACGGTCATAAGTTTTTTCACGATGTTTTTCATACAGCCTCTGCATCGGGGACCAGATCAGGGCACTGGCCAGCATGACCCCCGGAAGCATGATTCCCGGCAGCAGTTCCGTTACCCTTCTGCCATTCAGCATGCCGTTGTAAAACGACAGCATTCCCGCCGCCAGTGAAGCAGATGCCATGGTGATGGCCGGGCCCATTGAAAAGATCAGCGGATTTTTCTGCCGGTCGTTGTACGGCAGCGGATCAAGCAGTTCTTCCCGGTAAGTATTGTCCATGCTGATCTGCCGGTAATCCGGCCGCAGTTCCGCATGATCCTTTCCCGGCAGAGCCCGGGGCACGCCATGTTCCCATACGGGAAGTGAAACATAAACATTATCGGGCTGATTGATCATCAGGAACTCAGGATGATAATACAGAACCATGTTCTCTGTCATGACACGGTCACCGGCCTGCAGCGTATGCTCATAAACGGCTTTGCCGTTGACGGCACAGTGTCCGGCTGTGCATGCAACGGAAGGTTCAGCCAGATCGATAACCAGTTTTATATGCCCGGCTGCTGTATTCTGCATATAGATGTCATCTTCCACGTCAGTACCGATCCTGATAATATTCCCGGCAGAACTATACTTCCTGAAACAGGAATAACCGGATGAATATGCCGAGAGTGACATATAGATTCCAATGCTTTCACAGCTAAACTCAGAGGAAGGCTTCAGATGTACAGGGGCTGTTTCCCTGCTGTTCGTAAACCGGGCCGTCACTTCATTCTCCCGGCAGAAAAATACCGCTTCGCAGTTGCCTGCAGCCACGGTATTTCTGCCCTCATGCAGCGCTTTGGCTGTTACGGATCCGTCATGTTCAAAGTACAATATCATTCTGCTTTTCTGTTTCTTACTGTTACACTGCACTGCATGCGGTAGACACCATCATCAGTAAAGATTCTGATAATTGTACTTCCTTCACTGATCCCGGTTACCCGGCCGCCGGCATCGACTGACGCAATGGCCGGATCCAGGGATTCATAGCGGATATCAGAAGCGTGATATCCTTCCGGCAGTGATTTCAGCGAGACGGTTTTTGTTTCACCAGGGGCCAGAATCAGGCTGTAACCGCCCAGGTCAAGCTGATCCGCATCGGGTTTCTGCCTGTCCTGTTTCCGGACACGACTGCCGCGGGTGCAGTGATCAACAAAGTGACCGTTTTCAATATGCGTGCTTTTGCCGGGGAACAGCTTACCGCTTTTTTCATCCAGCAAGTGCACTGATTTGCCGAAGCCAAGCCTGCCGGCCAGTGTTCCGCCGGAATTCAGTATGAGATTGCTGACCCAGTGGGCGTTCATATCCGTGCAGACCAGTACGTTCCCATTACCTTCGGCCATATCGCCGACATAATCTGCCGGAAGGTCCGTCTGCATGACGGTATGGTTTCCTTCACTGTCATACAGGTGCATCACTGTGGACAGATTTGCTTTTGCCCCGGCTTCGGCACTGACGTCCGCGAGTTTCAGCTTCTGCAGATTCAAGCCGAACAGAAGGTTTCCCGTTACACCGGTATCAGCCTGGATGGATGCTTCTGCCCTGCTGTCATGTTCATTGATTGTACGCATGGCCTGATTATGGATTTCCATACCGATTTTGTGATCCTGTGACAGGGCAAGTTCTGCCCGTCCAGTCACGTGCATTTTCAGCTGCAGAACAATATCCAGATACAGCATTGGGATATCGGGCAGCGGTATCTTCACTTCACACAGCGGAACTGTCATTACGGTTTTTTCATCCCGGAACAGATTCCTGATCGTACCGGGGAAATCAGAAGCAGCAATCTGACTCAGGTCCCCGTATTTCTGCTGGGCATGACGGGAACGAAAACTGAGTGATTCCAGTGTCGTAAAATCCAGCCGCAGATATCCTTCTTCCACTTTTCCATGATGCATTTTCCAGCGGTATACCGGTTTCAGCCGGCAGAGCTCAAGCTCCGCGGCAAGCTGTTCATGATCCGTCATATTCCGGGAAATACCGGCCCTGATGCCGGCCGCAGTAACCGAATAACTCACGGTATAGCCGTTGACGGTCATACTGCGGGTCTGGGGCCTGGCCGACATCAGGTGAATATTGGCCGGTTCCACATAGGAACTCTCTGCCGGGATCTGGTTATGAAAAAGATCTGTTATTTCTGCCTGGCTAAAATCTACGGTGAATTCATTTTCAAGTTCCAGGTCTTCAATCAACTCTTCTGCCTCAGCCGGCTCCAGAAATGCTTTCCGGCCATCCTCCTCTTCGGTGATGCCGTCAATCCTGTACAGGCTTTCTTCACCGTTCTCAGTTATGGCAACGTACTGTCCCGGTTTGAGCGGCTCTTCTTTACTGAACATGGCTGTCATGGTTTCCTTATCAAACGCCTTGGCTTCCGCTGCGGTTATTTCAGCATCTTCATTCCATTTGATCTCAGCTGTTTTTCCTTCCGCATGACATGTATCCATATATGCGAGGACCTGTTCGAGCAGCTCTTCTGCTTCAATTACAGAGATAACCGCGTCCGGATGAAAACAGTTGTTTTTATCCGTCTCCATCAGCCCGCGGGCCGCCGCCGTGACAATTTCCCTGCGGAACGGATCTGAACCGATATCACGGATCGGCAGGCTTTCCTCCGAAGCTGACAGACCGGCAAGCCTTACCAGGGTAAACGCAGTCCATCTCCGGTCAAGTTTCTGTTCCGGATCAAACGGATAATCCGCGGTCAGTATGCCCCAGTCAACAGCAGCCTGTACGGAAGTAAAGTACGGTGAATCACTGCCGACATTGAGGAAATACGGGACTTCGCTGCCGGCAGATTCAATACCTGCTGATTCAGTCATCATGGTGATCCAATCACCCAGCAGAAGCGTTTCTTCCGGCTCTTTCGAGCAGCCGGAAGAAACACTCAGCATAACAGCCAGACAGAGGATCAGCAGATCAGGCCTGAATGCCTGACGCATTCGACGTAATGGTTGTTTCAAGGGTGTCATAGCCTGCCACCGTCCGATCCAGAAACCGGGCATAGGATTCAATGGTTTCCTTTTCAATTTCGAACCGGGCAGCGAATTGATTGAATCGGGCCCGGATTGTTTCCCCGCCTTCAGAAATCCAGGAGATATTCGTATCATTCATCTCCTTTTTCATCCTGGTAAGCAGTTCATACATGGTCTGGTTTGCTGCCCTGATCCGTGACGCGCATTCACTGACCTCGGCCAGAGATATTTTCAGATTGTTCATGGTTCATTATCCCCTTTCTATGCCAGTGTGGCCGCCTGGGCGGCCAGATCATCCTGCATCTCACGGTAGGCGCGGGCAGAGTGACGCAGAAATTCACTGTATTGACTGCACAGCAGCGACATTTCCCTGAAATCAGCTTCAAAACGATAGATCTGGTTGCTGAAAGCAGTATTGTCTTTTCCCTGCCATCCAGCTTTCATTGTGTCTACAGCATCGAACAGCTGCCGGCAGGTATGCTGGTAATCCTGATTGGTTTCGTCCATCCTGGCGGCGCAGGCTTCCAGCATTTCCGGTTCTACGGTAATCGTTCTCATGTTTTTTCCCCTCGCTTTCTAATGGCTTTATTCGCGGGTTTTTCCGTATTTACCGGCTAAAAAGAAAAAACCATGTTTTTCAACATGGTTTTATTCAGATTCGTGAATCTTCTGCAGGATCTCGTCGATATGCCGGCCGTTTTCCATGGCTTTATCCTGGACAAACGTGAGTTCCGGGGTCCGCCGGATGTCGAGCCGCTGGCTCAGCTGGGTGCGGATATACCCTCTGGCCCTGTTCAGTGCCCTCAGTCCGGCATCATTGCGCGGCTGTTTGCCGAGGAACGTGCAGTAAACCGTAGCATAGCTGTGGTCATTGGAAACTTCCACATCCGTAATGGTCACAAAGCCGACATCAGGATCTTTCAGATCAAACTGAATGATATCAGAAATATCCTTGCGGATGATTCCTTCCAGACGCTTCTGCTTGATGCTGCTCATGCTCAGGCCTCGGCAGGAACTTCCTGTTCCTGGTATGCTTCGATGATGTCCCCGACTTTCAGGTCGTTGTAGTTTTCAATCGTGATGCCGCACTCATAGCCGTTGACGACTTCCTTGGCATCATCCTTGAAGCGCTTCAGGGAAGCCAGCTTGCCGGTGTAGATGACAATACCTTCCCGGATCAGACGGATACCGCAGTGGGAAACCAGCTTGCCGTCGGTGACCATACAGCCGCCGATTGTACCGATCTTGGAAACCTTATAGATTTCCCGGATCTCCGCCTGGCCGATAATGACTTCGGTATATACAGGCGCCAGCATGCCCTTCATGGCGTTTTCCATTTCTTCGGTAGCCTTGTAGATGATGTTGTGCAGCCGGATGGATACACCCGCATCATCCGCCTTCTTGCGGATATTGGCATCCGGACGGACATTGAAGCCGATAATCATAGCCTTTGACGCATCGGCCAGCATGATATCGGATTCACTGATCGCACCGGCTGTACTGTGGATAACGTTAACCTTGACACCCTTGACATCCAGTTTCTCAAGCGAGGAACGGACAGCTTCGGCAGAACCCTGGACATCGGCCTTGATGATAACCGGGATTTCCTGGATCTCGCCGGCTTCGATTTCCCGGGAGAGATCTTCCAGCGACATGGCGGAAGTCCGCTTGCGCTGCTGTTCGATCTTCCGGCGGTTTCTTCTGTCGGCCAGTGCTCTTGCCTCTTTTTCGTTGTCATAGGCCCGGAAGATATCGCCGGCTTCCGGCACATCGTTCAGGCCGATAATCTCCACCGGGCTGCTGGGACCGGCAGACTTGAGTTCCACGCCGTCTTCATCGGTCATTCTTCTGACCTTGCCATAGCAGGTGCCGACAACGACCGGGTCACCCTGCTTTAGTGTACCTTTCTGCACGAGCAGGGTTGCGACCGGGCCGCGGCCCTTGTCCAGCTTGGCTTCGATAACCGTGCCGGTTGCCAGACGGTCCGGATTGGCCTTAAGTTCCTTGACATCGGCAACAGTCAGGATAGTCTCCAGAAGTTCCGGAATACCGTCACCGTTACGGGCCGATGTATTGACGAAAATCGTATCGCCGCCCCACTCTTCCGGCATGATGCCATGGTCAGCCATCTCGCTCTTGACACGGTCCGGATTGGCATCCGGCTTATCCATCTTGTTGACGGCGACTATAATCGGCACATCAGCTGCCCGGGCATGGTCAATGGCTTCTTCTGTCTGCGGCATGACACCGTCATCAGCGGCGACGACGATGACCGCAATATCAGTCACACTGGCACCGCGGGCCCGCATGGCGGTAAACGCTTCATGACCCGGTGTATCCAGGAATGTTACCCGGCGGCCTTCAACAGAAATCTGGTAGGCACCGATATGCTGGGTAATACCGCCGGCTTCACCGCTTGCAACTTTGGTGGAACGGATGGTGTCGAGCAGGGTTGTCTTGCCATGGTCGACATGGCCCATGACAGTAACGATCGGCGGACGCTCCTGCAGCAGTTCCTCCGGATCAGCCTCTTCATCTTCAAGACTGTCTTCTTCCCGTTCCTTGACCTTGGTCGGTTCGATTTCATATTCCAGACAGATTGTCTCCACCATATCATCATCCAGGGAACTGTTGATGGTGACCATCTGGCCGGCCATAAAGAGAATCTTGATCAGGTCACTGGCATTTCTGCCGACTTTCTGAGCCAGTTCGCCGACAGTTATCCCGTCACTGTATGTGATTTCATGAATATCAATCTTTTTCCGGTTGTCCTGGAAACGGTTGTTGAAATTCCCGCCGCTTCTGCCGACGCGGCCGCGGCTGCCGTTTTTCCGGTTATTTCCTTTGCCCCCCTGGGGACGGTTATTGCTCTTCTTTGGCATTCTTACCTCTCTTTCTAGCAGTTATGCTGCGTCAATTGTCTGTACTTCACTTCCTTCCATTGTGTGATATTTACAGAACCGCTTTGATTTCTTCCCAGAATTCATCCGGGACGGACACTTCCAGAGCCCGTTCCAGAGCCCGGGTTTTGCGGGCCCGTTCAACTGCTTCAGCATCTTTTTTCAGATAAGCCCCGCGGCCGTTTGCTTTGCCCGTCAGGTCAACCAGAAGTGTTCCTTCCGGTGACCGGACGATCCGCAGAAGCTCTTTTTTCGGCAGCTGTTCGCCGGTGGCGACACATCTGCGCATTGGTATCTTTCTCGGCATGATTTACATCATTCCTTCATCATCATAGTAGTCTTCGTATTCATCATAGTCGATATCATACTGGCTCTCTTCTTCCTCGAGCTGCTGTCTTTCGATTTCTTCCAGTTCTTCCTCTGTATATACAGGCTTGATATCAACATTGATGTCCTTACGGAGCTGCTGTTCCAGAATCTTGTTTCTGGTCTTGAACTCGTCATCATCACCCTTACGCTTCTTTCTCTTCGGCTTTTCAGGTGTTTTCGGCTTGGAGGTATCGGCCAGTTTCTCAAAGACGGATACGTATTCGTTCTTGGCGGCGATCTCTTCCAGGTCGGCCTTGATGCGCTGTTTCTTCGGTTCCGCTGCCGGTTCCGGTTCGGCCGGAATCTCCGGCTCTGCAGCCGCTTCCGGCTGGACAGGTTCTTCTGCCGGGCTTTCTTCGACAGCCGGAACTTCCTCAGCTGCCGGTGTTTCCGCAGCCGGGCTTGCCTCGGCCGGGGTTTCTTCCGGCATCATGGCCATATCGGTACGGATCTTCTCCTTGACAGCTTCCCGCATTTCTTCCGGAATGATTTCCTCTTCCGTCTCTTCCGCCGGGCTGTTTTCATTTGCCTTGCGGATCAGCTCTTCAGCTGCCTTGAGCCGCTTTTCCTCAGCTGCCCGGGCTTCTGCCTCAAGCCGCTCGATTTCACGGCGTTCCCGCTCACGGCGCATTTCTTCCCTTCTGATCTCTGCTTCAGCCAGCAGGGTATCGAAGTCCTTGCCCATTTCTTCCAGTTCGGCCCTGGTCTTGATATCAATCTTGCGGTTGCACAGCTTGACAGCCAGACGGGCATTCTTGCCCTTCTTGCCGATGGCCAGCGACAGCTGGTCCTCATTGACGATGACCAGCAGGCTCTTGTCATCATCACCCGGCAGGACGGCTTCCACTTCGGCCGGTGCCAGGGCGTTCTTGACCAGCTGCGTAATATCATCGTTCCACAGGAAGATATCAATTTTTTCACCATGGAGTTCCTCGATGATTTCCTGAACCCGGTTGCCGCGCTGGCCGATGCAGGCGCCGATCGGGTCAATCTCATCATTGTGGCTCATGACCGCCATCTTGGTGCGTTCGCCGGCTTCTCTGGCAATGGCCTTGATTTCAACAATGCCCTGGAAGATTTCCGGAACTTCCTTTTCGAACAGGCGCTTGACGAGCATCGGGTCAGCCCGCGAGACAAGCACCTGGGATCCCTTGGTATCCTTATTGACTTCAGTAATGACGACCCGGAGTTTCTGGCCTTCCAGCAGCCGCTCACCCGGCAGTTCTGCCGATTTCGGCATCATGGCCACCGTCTTGCCGAGGTTGACCAGGGTGAACTTGTCCTTGACGGATTCGACAATACCGAGAACCATCTCATGCAGCTGGTCGATATATTCATTGTATACGGCGACTTTTTCCGCTTCCCGGATCTTCTGGCGCATGACGTTTCTGGCCAGCGTGGCAGCAGCTCTGGACATGCTGGTGATTTCCACCTTGCGGCGCACCACATCACCCAGAACGGCATCTTCCTTATATTCCCGGGCTTCTTCCGGAGACATCTCCAGTTCATCGTCCTCGACATTTTCCACGACATTGTAGAGCTGGAAAATATCGATTGTGCTGTTCTTTTCATTGATCTCAGCCTCGACGTTGATATCGGAGAGTTCCGCATCCTTCTTGTATGCCTTGCACATGGCTTCCTTCAGTGCGTCAATGACAACGCTTTCCGGAATCCGGCGCTCATCTTCAATGGCATTCAGGGCCTTGATCATTTCCTTGTAGTTTAATTCCATTTTCTGTTTCTCCTTCAGATTTTCACGGCCAGACGGATAAACTCGATATCCGCCAGGGAAAATTCCGCCGTCCGGCGGGCCGCCTTGTCACGATACTCGAGGGTAACGGTATCGTTGTCGTCAATTGCTTTTATGGTGCCGGTAAACTCGATCATTTTCTTTACCGGGTGTCTCAGGCGGACATAGACATACGGTTCCGGCATGGTCCGCAGTTCACCGAGATCACGGATCTCGCGTTCTGCCCCGGGGCTGCACACTTCCAGTGTGTATGCCTCGTTCAGGGTCGGATCATCATCCAGCAGTTCCGAGATCTTTTCGCTGACGGCCGCACAGGTATCCAGATCCATGGATCCGTCTTCCTTCATGATGGCGATCTGCAGCGTCTTTTCTTTTCCGCTGAGCCATTTGAGTTCATAGAGTCTTACGTTGAAGTCCTCCAGAACCGGCGCGATTTTCTGTTCCAGCTGTACAGTTCTGTCCATATTCCTCCTATACAAACATGAAGGAGTGCTCACGCACTCCCTTAAGACAGTTAGAATATACATTATTTTAAAACTGAATGCAAGAACAATTATGTTTCCGGTTTCGGTTTTGCCTCATAACGGAGAATTCCGTTCCGGTAGAAAGTTCTCTGCGGCATTTCGAACAGCCATTCCGACACCAGCATCAGGGTGACAAACAGGGTTGCCTTCATATCCCGGTACATGAACCAGACCATCGGCACGGCCCCGGCCAGCAGCGCGAAATCAGTCAGGAAGACCCTTCTGAGCGGTCTGGCCGATTCAGCATTCCGGTAGAGATCCGTCCGGCAGTGCTCACAATGGAGCATGCGGTTGGTGCCGAACGGATTGGTATACAGCACTTCCCCGCAGACAGGACATTTGATTCTCATAAATTAAACAGGGAGATCTGATTGCTTTCCTGCATGCCGCCGAGGCATCCCATGATCTCCAGCCTTCTCAGCAGGGAGGTCGACAGCAGCGTCCGTTTGAGAATATCTTCCTTGGAGAGAAACTCACCCTGGCGGCGGGCTTCTTCGATGCTGCGGGCTACGTTGGCACCCAGGCCGTCAATCACCGTAAACGGCGGGATGAGGATATGACTGTCATTTTCGTCCACGGTGAAGACTGTGGCCCGGCTGCGGTAGAGATCCACATTGCTGATCCGGTAACCCCGGGCATAGAGTTCCTCGCAGACTTCCAGGGTATCGAACAGCGCCCGCTCCTTGTTGGACACCGGCTCGGAATTGCCGCTGCGGTCATTCAGGCGGCTCTGGATATTCTGCATCCTTTCCTGAATCGCTTCGAGGCCCTTTGTCATCGTATCGATTTCATAGGCATCACAGCGCAGTGACAGGAACTGGATATAGAAGTTATGCGGTTCATGAACCTTATACCAGGCAATCCGGACGGCCATCATGACATACGCCACGGCATGGGCTTTCGGGAACATATACATGATCTTGGCACAGGAATTGATATACCAGTCGGGAACATTGTGATCCCGCATTTCTTCCTCGTAGGCCGGCCACTTGGCGCACTGCCCCTTGGCCACCTTCCCTTTTCTGACCTGTTCCATGATGTCAAAGGCATCCTTCGGCGGCAGGTCATGATTCAGAAGATACACCATGATATCGTCACGGCAGCCGATGACTTCTTCCAGCGGATGCCCGTTGCGCACCAGGTCCTGGGCGTTGCCGCTCCAGACATCGGTGCCGTGGGTCAGGCCGGAAATAATTACCAGATCGGAGAAATTCTTCGGTCTTGTTTCTTCCAGAACGCTGCGGGTAATGCGGGTACCGAATTCCGGCAGTCCGAGGGCCCCGGTTTCGCGGTGATAGACCCGCGGATCGACATGCAGGGCATCATCACTGCTGAACAGTGAGATCGCCTCCGGATCATTCAGCGGCACACTCAGCGGATCCGTTGACGAGATATTCGTCAGCAGCCGCATCGCTGTCGGATCTACATGGCCGAGGATATCAAACTTCAGGACATTGTCGTGGATATCGTGGAAGTCATAGTGGGTCGTCTTCCATTCACTGGCCGGGTTATTGGCCGGATACTGCACCGGCGTGAAATCCTCGGCGCTGAAACGGTCCGGAATGACAATGATGCCGCCGGGATGCTGGCCGGTGGTACGCTTGACGTTCTGGCAGCCGCTGGCCAGATAGTCCTTCATGGCCCGGCGCATATTCGTGATATTCATTTTTTCACAGTAGCCGCTGACATAGCCGAACGCGGTCTTTTCAGCGACCGTACCGATCGTGCCGGCCCGGAAAACATGATCCTCGCCGAATACTTCCTTCGTAAAGGCATGCGCCTTGGCCTGATACTCATCAGAGAAGTTCAGATCGATATCCGGAACCTTGTCGCCATGGAAGCCGAGGAAGGTCTCAAACGGGATGTTGTGCCCCTGACCCTTCATCACGCCGCCGCAGTGCGGACAGACTTTATCGGGCAGATCAAAGCCGGATTTGATTTCCGGATCCTCGATCCACTCACTGTAATGGCAGGACGGGCACACATAGTGCGGGGACAGCGGGTTGACTTCGGTAATGCCGGCCATGGTTGCGGTAAAGGAAGACCCGACCGAACCACGGGAACCGACAACATAGCCGTCCGCATTGGATTTCTTGACCAGCAGATGGGAAATGTAATAGTTGACGTAATATCCGGCCCCGATGATGGCATTGAGTTCCCGGTCAAGCCGGTCGCTGACCTGGGAAGGAAGCACGCCGTTGAATTCGTACTGCGCTCTGGCAGTGCTGTAGCAGACTTCCTTCAGTTTTTCATCAGACCCTTCAATATGCGGCGGATAAGTACCGGCCGGGACCGGTCTGATCTCCTCCAGCTGCCTGAAGATCGCCAGCGGGTTATCAATGACTACATTGTGAATGA
>JAEEHG010000173.1 GCA_016280695.1 Solobacterium sp.
AATTGCCCATGCCCGTAATAATCTCGCTTTTGGAAAAAGCGTGATTGCCCAGCGTGATCAGATCGGCCCCGGCCTCCTTCAGAGCCCGGTAGATTTTCGTCGTGATCCCCTTGCCGTGGGCTGCGTTCTCTCCGTTGACGATAGTGAAATCCGCCCCGTACTCCTGTTTGAGACGGGGCAGTTCCGCGATAACGGCATCCCGCCCGCTGCGGGCGGTCACATCACCCAGAAACAGTATTCTCATGGCTACTGAGCCAGTTCCTGAACCCGGACCTCACGGATCAGAGTAACCTTGATCTGACCCGGATAGGTCAGTTCATTCTCAATCTTTTCCTTGATATCATGCGCCACCTTGACCATGGTGACATCGTTGATCTTTTCCGGCTGGACCATGACCCGGATTTCCCGGCCGGCCTGGATGGCAAAGGCCCGTTCCACGCCGTCGAAACCGGTCGCGATCTTCTCCAGCTGTTCCAGACGCTCAATATAGTTCTCCATGGATTCATAGCGGGCTCCCGGGCGCGCGGCGCTCAGGGTGTCGGCAGCCGAAACCAGCTCGGAGATAATGCCGGTGGCCGCAACATCGCCATGATGGGATTCAATGGCATTGATGATGGTGGCATTTTCACCGTACTTCTTGGCAACCTTGGCACCGAGTTCAACGTGGCTGCCTTCCTGCTCGAAGTCAATGGCCTTGCCGATGTCGTGGAGCAGGCCGGCCCGCTTGGCCAGGGCCTGGTTCAGGCCGAGTTCAGCCGCCATGATGCCGGCGAACGTTGCCACTTCCATGGAGTGTTCCAGCACATTCTGGCCGTAGCTGTAGCGGAACCGCAGCCGTCCGAGCAGCTTGATCAGTTCCTTGTTCAGCCGGCCGATACCCATCTTGAAGACGGCCTCGTCACCGATCTTCATGATGCTTTCATCCAGATCCCTGGTAACCTTGGCCACGACCTCTTCAATGCGGCCCGGCTGGATACGGCCGTCCCGCATCAGGATTTCCAGTGACTGCCGGGCAATTTCCCGCCGGATCGGGTCAAAGCAGGATACCGTAATGACATCCGGGGTATCGTCAATGATCAGGTCAACCCCGGTTGCCTGCTCGATTGCCTTGATATTCCGGCCTTCCCGGCCGATGATCCTGCCCTTCATATCTTCGCTCGGCAGCGTTACAACAGAGACCGTACGCTCAAGTGTTTCCTCCTGGCTGTAGCGCTGGATCGCATTGGCGATAATGGTCCGGGCATTGTCGGCAGCTTTCTCTTCGGCAATATCCTGCTGTTCTCTCAGGTATGCCGCAATTTCCTTTTCGGTCCGCTTTTCAACGATGTCCATCAGTTCCTTCCTGGCATCGTCCTGGCTCATGCCGGCAGTCCGTTCGAGGACAGCGACCTGGCTTTCAATCTTATCTTGCAGATCGGCTTCCATTTTTGACAGGTTTGCCAGTTTATCTTCCGCGAGCTTTGTCTTCTCGTCGAGTTTCTTCTCTTTGACGGTCAGATTTTCTTCACGGAAATTAAGATTATCTTCACGGCGGGTCAGCTTGTTTTCAGTCTGCTGGATCCGATTTCTCTGATCCTTGATCTCCTTCTCCGCCTGCAGCTTCATGTCGTAGACCTGCTGCTTTCCATCGAGGGTGGCCTGGCGGATCACGTTCTCCGCCTTTACCCTGGATTCGTCAAGAAGCGCTTCGGCCTGCACACGCGCGGCATCCAGGCCATTACGGCTTGCGATCATCATGATGATGACGCCAATCACTAAACCAACTAAACATGCCAAAATGGGAATAAGAATGTTGTTCATATATAAAACCTCCCATTTTGAAAAGAACATGAGATTTCTCTCGGTGTTTATTATACGCTATCGGACGCTTTCATAACAAGTGAAAAAATATCTGCTGTTTCACAAGAAAAGAAGACCATGCGGTCTTCTTACGCTTCTTTTTCCGGTTCTTCGTCCGCCGGGCTGCCGAAGAGTTTTTCCTTCAGCTGGGCGGTCACCTCTTCATCGATGGCCGGGTTCTGTTTCAGGAATTCCCGTACGGACATGAAGCCCTGGCCGATCTTTTCACCCTTATAGGAGAACCAGGCACCGGACTTCTCGATGATATCGTTTTCCACTGCCAGATTGATGATTTCATCGACATGGGAGATGCCTTCCCCGAACAGCATGTTCACGTTGGCGGTCTTGAACGGCGGCGCCACCTTGTTCTTGACAACCTTGATCTTGACAACGTTGCCGATCGCGTCCGAGCCGTTCTTCAGGGTCTCCCCGCGGCGGACATCCAGCCGGACCGAGGCATAGAACTTCAGGGCCCGTCCGCCCGGGGTTGTCTCCGGATTGCCGAACATGATGCCGACCTTTTCCCGCAGCTGGTTGATAAAGATCGCCGTGCAGCTGGAACGGTTCATGACCCCGGCCAGCTTGCGCATGGCCTTGGACATCAGCCGGGCCTGCAGGCCGACCGACGCATCGCTCATTTCGCCGTCCAGTTCCGCCTGCGGCACCAGCGCCGCCACCGAGTCGATAACGACCAGGTCAATGGCCCCCGACTTGATCAGGACTTCGGTGATTTCCAGTGCCTGTTCCCCGGAATCCGGCTGGGACAGAATCAGTTCATCAATATCGACACCGAGCTTTTTTGCATAGACCGGGTCGATCGCGTTTTCCGCGTCAATGAACGCACAGCGGCCGCCGCCCTTCTGGCATTCGGCAATGGCATGCAGGGCCAGCGTAGTCTTGCCGGAGGATTCCGGACCGTAGATTTCAACGATCCGGCCCTTCGGGTAACCGCCGATGCCCAGGGCCGCGTCCAGGGCCAGCGAGCCGGAAGGAATGGCATCCACGGCCACGTCCGCCCGGTCACCGAGCCGCATGATGCTGCCCTTGCCGTATTCTTTTTCAATTGCCTTCAAGGCATCAGCCAGCAGCTGATCCTTTTTGCTGTCAGTTTCTTTTCCTTTTGCTGTTGCCATGTCACTTATCTCCTTTTACTGCTTTATTCGCAGAAAAATCAGGTTTCTTTATTTGCTCTCAAGAATATCATCCTTGAGCTGGGTGAAGTAGGAGAAGCCGCTGGCCAGGCTGACAAAAGCCGAGAACCAGACCATGATTTCCGTCACCGGCAGGCGCCACAGTTCAAACGGCAGGTTATTCAGCAGCACCAGCGCGATGGTGACCATCTGCAGGACCGTCTTGAGCTTGCCGAGCATCTGGGCCGACACCACCTTGCCGTTGCTGGCCGCAATCATCCGGCAGCCGTCCACGATGATATCCCGGCAGACCATCAGGATCACCGGCACCACCGGAATCAGGCCGCGGGACAGGAACAGCAGGAACATGGTCGTCGTCAGCATCTTGTCCGCGATCGGATCGGCGAACTTGCCGAAGGTCGTCTGCATGTTGCGGCTGCGGGCAATGTGACCGTCAAGGTAGTCGGTAAACGCCGCCACCAGGTAGACAGCCAGGCAGATCACATTGATTAACGGCAGCCTGACCGGACCGGTCAGGAAAACCCTGGGTTCCATCCCGAACTGGGTGAACGGGAAAATATAGATCAGTATGACAATCGGTATCAGCACAATGCGGAATACCGTCAGTCGATTCGGCAGATTCATTGCGACTCTCCTTTTTTTCTTAAGTAGTATATCACAAGCCCGCAGGTAATAGAAAAAGGAAGATCATTGACCTTCCCTGAAATGAGCACACTCTGTAAGCCATGTTCTGTCCCGGTTGCCCGGTGGCAGCCATTTATCTGTGCATACGCACTCCCTTGGGACTTCGTTTCGTCCGCCGGGACTCTCCTACCAAATTTGGATTTCTCGCTTGCGGGGTTTATCGCGTTCCACCCGGACGGTTTCCCGCCGGCTTCGTCACTGTGACACCTTAAGGACCTCGGCCATGGGTTGCCCTTTAGGCTCCGGTTCCGCCGTCAGCTGTTACACTGCCTGGTCTTATCGTTTCGGCCAGCACAATCACTACCGCCGTCACAGGCGGTGCGAGCATGGACTTTCCTCTGCCATTCCTCAATGACAGCGGCTGCCCGAGACACTCATTTCTATTTGTTCTTGGAACGTTCGAAGACTTCTTCCTCCAGCCGTGACAGCCGCTTGAGGATATCCACATTGGCTGCCCCCTGGGCACTGACGGAAGGATTGGCTTCCAGGGCCCTTGTCCGCCCTTCCACCTCGATCAGCTTGGCCCGCAGGGACGCGTTGGTCCGCTCGAGCTCGGCAATCTTCTCGTTCAGATCAGAAGTGATGCTCTGATATGTTTCGTAATCCTGGATCACCAGATCCAGAAACGCGTCGACTTCCGATGCGTTGTAGCCCTTGAAATCGATATTAAATTCCTTATCCAGAATCGTCTGGATATCCAGATTCACTTTGCCTGCCATATCCGCCACACTCCTTATTCAGTAATTATTGCAGGATATGATCCGAAAATCAATCAGTCCCCTGCCGTTTCGGAAGGAATATCCCGGTCCTCAGCGGCCGTCGTATTCCCGGGCTGCCGCCAGGACCGCCTCGATGTCCGCCATGGTGCTGTAGCCGCCCAGTGAGAAGCGCACATGGGTGCCCCCGGCGATGCTCAGGGCAATGTTCCGGCTGCGGAAGAAGGCAAACATGGCCTGCGGATCAGCCGGCCGCATGGACACGATGCCCAGGTGTTCCGCCTCGGCCGCCGGGGTAATGACCGGATAACCCAGATCTGCCAGTCCCTGCCGCAGCACCCCGTACAGTTCACGGACATGGGCATTGATCCGTTCGATGCCGACCTCTTTCAGCACCTTCAGTGATTCATTCAGAACATAGATCCCC
>JAEEHG010000174.1 GCA_016280695.1 Solobacterium sp.
AAGACGCCTCTGCGTGGTTCCACTTTTCTTGCTTCTTGACGGCGTAACGTGCCTCACGTCCCGCCCTACATTATCGGACAGGCCCTCCCGGATGCATTCACAGGTTCTTTCTCGGTGCCGCCTTTTCACCATGCCGGCTCTCTCTTCTCACCTTCTGAATCCTGTTACTGGTTCCGATCATCGGTTTCTCATATTTTATCTCATCCGCTGACTGCTTTCAACGGAAGTGTTCCTCTTGTTCAGGGTA
This sequence comes from Solobacterium sp., assembly GCA_016280695.1. Lineage (GTDB taxonomy): Bacteria > Bacillota_I > Bacilli_A > Erysipelotrichales > Erysipelotrichaceae > Bulleidia. The sequence continues at coordinate 248 of JAEEHG010000174.1, forward strand.
CAGCCCCCTTACCGTTCCCCGAGCAGTTCCTGTTTCATCCGCCGGTACAGCAGGACAGCGCACAGACACGCCGTCATGTCCGCAAACGGCACGGCAATCCACAGCCGCAGGATATCATGGAACAGGTGCGACAGCAGGAAGAACGACGCCACCGGCAGGACAAAGCCGCGCAGCACGTTCACGATCAGGGCAAAGCGGGCATGCCGCAGCGCCTGCATGGCCGAGCCGAGAATGACGCAGGTGCCGCCGAACATCAGCGACAGCACACAGTACCGCAGGGCCGTCATGCCGATGGCCCGCAGCGCCTCCGAGGCACTGAACATGGTCAGCAGGGTTCCCGGCATCAGTTCAAAGACCACTGTCAGGACGGCCATCAGGCTCAGGATGATCGTCAGGGCATAGCGGATGGTCTGTGATACCCGGTCATACCGCTTCGTGCCGCTGTTGTAGGACAGGATCGGAACCATGCCGTTGTTCATGCCGAAAGCCGGCATATAGCAGAAATTCTGCAGTTTGAGCCAGATGCCGTAGAGGGCCGTGGCCGTCGTGCTGTACTGCAGCAGGATCTGGTTGATGAAAAACGAACTCATGGAAGAGAGGCCCATCGTAATCATCGAGGGGAACCCGATGGTATAGATTTCCTTTACCGCCGCGCGGCTGGGATGGAAGATCAGGCCCGGGCTGAAACGGAGCCATTCATTTTTCCGCATATTGAAATATCCGGCCAGGCAGGCCGCAAACACCTGCCCCAGAACCGTGGCCAGCGCCGCCCCGGCAATGCCGAGCCGCGGGAACGGGCCGATGCCGAAGATCAGCAGCGGGTCAAAAATGATATTGAATACGGCCCCGGAAGCCTGGGAGATCATGGCCAGTGTCGCATAGCCGCTGGAAGTAAGCATCTTTTCAAACAGCACGCCGAAGAACGAACCCATGCAGACAATCCAGATGATGGACAGATACTGTGTGCCGCCCTCCACGATTTCCGCCACATTGGTCTGGAATTCGTAGAAGTGCCGGGTGAACGTCAGCCCGAGCAGCACAAATACCGCCGTGTAGCACAGGCACAGGAAAATCCCGGTATTGGCCAGCCGGTCTGCGTGATCGATCCGTTTCTGGGCAATTGCCCGGGGAATACTGGCGCTGATGCCGACCCCGGTGCCGATACCGATAGCCCCCATGATCTGCTGCATCGGAAAAGCCAGGGAAACAGCTGCCAGGGCATTCTCGGAGATCCGGGCCACAAACATGGAATCCACGATGTTGTACAGGGCCTGGATGAAGAAAGACATCATCATCGGTACGGCCATGGATATCAGCAGCGGCAGGACTGCCATCGTGCCCATGCGGTTCTGCTGTTCATTACGCTTTTCAGTCATACATTCCTCACTTACTGCATCATTTTAAACTGATTGCCGGCCGATTTCTAATGAAAAACTCCGGCATGAAAAAATGCACAGCCAGGCTGTGCATTTCAGGTATGGTTATCTGATGATTCTGAAGTCATCAACGATCGGCAGGTTGCTGTCGGAGCCGGTCACTGCCTGGAAGACACCGGCAAAGAAGACGACAACAATTGCCAGGCTCAGGATCGTGCCGATCAGCGGCACATCCACCAGGAAGGCCGCGAGATTGATCAGCAGGGACCGGTTGAGATGCTTCTTGACATATTCCGAACGGTTATTGCCGCTCGCGAAGAACGCGATCAGCCAGCCCAGCCAGGTGAAGTAGGACATGACGCTGAACAGCTTGTCATTGCCGGCCGGGGCCGTCCGCGCATGGGTCGCCGCTGCCGGGCGGGCAGTTGTCCGGGCCCGTCTTCTGGCGGCCTGTTCCTCCGCTTCCTTCCGCCGCTGTTCTTCCAGCTCACGGATCAGCTGTTCGGTCTTGCTGGGACCTTCTTCCTTCTTCTGCTGATAGTTGGTGGCGTATTCCTTCGCCTCTTTCTGCATATCGGTTTCATCCGGCATCACCAGCACCGGGGTAACGGTCTGGGCCTGGACATTGCCGGAGGTCTGCACGCCGGTCTGGGACGTCAGCACATCAGCGAGATCTTCCTCTGCCTTCTTCGCAGCCGCGTTCATTTCCACCTCGGTCTTGGCCAGGGCCGCTTCCAGCGAACCTTCCAGGGTCAGCTGAATGCCTGAGGTTTCCGGCCGCTTCGGTACGGGAATCTCGATTTCCGGTTCAGCCGTCAGTTCCGGTTCCTTGACCGGTTCCGGCTCTTTTACAGGCTCCGGTTCAGCCGGGGCCGGCTGTTCCGTTTCCTGTTTGGCACCGCAGATCGGGCAGAACTTTGCGTCATCAGGAATTTCGGCATTGCAATACGGACATTTTTTCATTTTCGGTACCTCCGGGTTTATTCCCCTGCCTCGTTTTCGGGCTTTTCTTCTTCACTGACAGCTGTTTCTGCCGTCTCGGCTGCTTTTTCCGCCGGCTGTTCTTCCGGCTGGTCAATCGGCTTTTCCGCCTTGTGCTGGTCATGGAAATCCGCTTCGATGGATTCCCCGCGGATCACTCTTTCAATCTGCTCGGAAGTCAGGGTTTCGTATTCGATCAGCGCTTCCGCAATCCGGATCAGTTCTTCCTTGTGTTCTTCAATGATCTTTCTGGCCAGGTCGTGGCAGTTGTTGACAATCTTGCGGACTTCCTGGTCGATTTCGAAGGCTACCTGCCCGGAGACATTGCTCGGTGAGTTGTAGTCCCTGCCCAGGAAGACATTCTCATTGCCGGAATCGTACTTGATCGGGCCCAGGTCACTCATGCCGTACAGGGTAACCATGTCCCTGGCAATGTTGGTGGCCCGCTCGATATCGTTGACCGCCCCGGTGGTGACATCGTCGAAGAACATTTCTTCGGCTGTACGGCCGCCCATGAAGCCGGTGATGGTGGCGATGAGGTCATTCTTCGTGTTCATCATCTTCTCATCCTTCGGGGTCATGAGGTTATATCCGCCGGCCTGGCCGCGCGGGATAATCGTCACTTTCTGCACCACGGACGCATTGTCCAGGAACAGGCCGATAATCGCATGGCCGGATTCGTGGTAAGCCACCAGTTTCTTTGTCTTTTCGTCATAGGTACGGCTGACCTTGGCCGGTCCCATCATGACCCGGTCGATCGCTTCATCAATCTGGGCCATGTGGATTTCATCCAGGTTCTCCCGGACAGCCAGGATCGCCGCTTCATTCAGCACGTTCTCCAGATCGGCACCGCTGAAGCCCGGCATGCGCTTGGCCAGCGCATCCATGTCGACATCCGGCGCAATCCGCTTGTTTCTGGCATGGACTTCAAGGATTGCCTTGCGGCCCTTGCGGTCCGGCAGCGCCACGGTGATCTGCCGGTCAAACCGGCCCGCCCGCAGCAGGGCCGGGTCGAGGACGTCAGGCCGGTTGGTCGCGGCGATGACCACGATGCCGGTATTGTCTTCCATGCCGTCCATTTCCACGAGCAGCTGGTTCAGGGTCTGCTCACGTTCGTCATGCCCGCCGCCGAAGCCGGCACCTCTCTGCCGCCCGACTGCGTCGATTTCATCGATGAATATAATGCACGGGGCCGTCTGCTGGGCCTTTTTGAACATGTCACGGACACGGCTCGCGCCGACACCGACAAACATTTCCACAAAGTCCGAACCGGAAATGCTGTAGAACGGGACGTTGGCTTCCCCGGCGACCGCCTTGGCCAGCAGGGTCTTGCCGGTTCCCGGGTGCCCGCACAGCAGGACGCCCTTCGGGATTCTCGCGCCCATCCGCTGGAACTTCTTCGGATACTTCAGGTAATCGATGATTTCGGCCATTTCCTGCTTTTCTTCATCACAGCCGGCCACGTCGGTAAACCGGACCTTGCTCTTGGTTTCCAGCTGGGCCCGGGACTTGCCGAACTCAAAGGCCCGCGCATTGGCCGAACCCGAACCGTTCATCCGGTTGACCATCCAGATGCCCATCAGCATGATCATGACAAACGGGATCATCGAGAACAGCGTTTCCATGAACACATTGGACGCCTCGGCATCCACAATGGTGAGCTTGCTGTCTTCCAGTTCTTTCAGGATGGCACTGATCTCGTCATCATTGGACGGCACCGTCGCCGTAAAAGTAACGGTTTCCTCACCCTGCTCATAGACACCGCGCACCGTGCTGATGTTCGAGCCGATGGAAAGCACCGATTCCTTGATTGTCTCTTTCTGCAGTACTTCCTGAAACTCGTTGTAATTCAAGGACTGTGTCGATGACGGACTGTTCATGTTGAACAGCGAGATCAGCGCGACAATCACGATCACATACGGCAGAAAGTTAAGAATTCTGTTTTTCTGCTGCATTTTTGCCTCACTTTCTTACTGATAGCATTCTTCCTTCAGAACACCTATATACGGCAGGCCGCGGTACAGCTGGTTGTAATCCATACCGAAGCCGACCACGAACTCATTCGGGACTTCAAAGCCGACATAATCCGGCTTCATTTCCAGCACCCGGCGGGATGGCTTGTCCAGCAGGGTCACGATTTTCACGGATCTGGCGCCCTTGTTCTTCAGCAGGCTGATGACCGCGTCCAGGGTCCGGCCGGTATCGACAATGTCTTCCACCAGCAGGATATCGAGATCCTGCACAGAGGTATCCAGATCCTTCAGAATCTTGATGTCCCCGCCGGATTCCGTCCCGGCATAGCTGGTCACGTCCATGAAATCATACTGAATATCGAGATCGATATGCTTGATGAGTTCGGCCAGAAACGGCACCGATCCCCGCAGCAGCGCCACCAGCAGCGGCGGTCTCTCCCGGTCGCGGTAATCATTGGTGATGGCCGCCCCCAGTTCCGTGCTTCTGGCGATAATTTCTGCTTCGGTAAAAAGGATCTTTTTGACGTTCTTATGCATTTCCGGCTTCTCCCTCGCTATCTGCTAATTGTATCACACAATAATCCGGCTTTATAGAATAATGATCGGTATCACAGCCCAGTCCCGGCACCAGGATCACGGTGCCGCCGGCGTTGACCACAACCGGCCACAGGGGCCGCTGCCAGCGCGGGATATGCCGGTCGATGAAGAAACGGTGCACGCTCTTGGTGCCATACCGCATGCGGATCCGGTCACCGGGCTGCCAGCTGCGCACGGTCAGCGGGAAGTCATCCGGCTGAAGCGTCACGGCATTGACCCCCGGGACACCCGGCTGCACGGCAAAATGGCCATACGCCTGCCAGCGCATGGCTTCTCTGTCCGTGAATACGGCCGCATACGGCTCCGCCGGGTCCATACAGCGCAGATACCCCCGGTCCGTAACCAGCTGCTTATCTCCGGCCGGGATCAGGAAATCATTCTGTTTCAGAAGGACACTGTCCATCTGTTCCAGGTGCGCGGCCGACCACGAAGTCCCGGCTCCGCTGTCCTTCAGGAACATCCGCAGCAGGGTCAGCCGGTCGGTCGCCTCCAGCCGGCGGTAACGGGAAAGATCGATCCGTTCTTCCCGGATCTCGGTTTTCACCCGGCAGCGTCTTTCCTTCCACTCGGCATTCAGCCCGGCGATCTCGCGCAGCACCATCTGCCGCTCAAACGGGGTCATCGGTTCCACAACGGCATGCCGGATCCGGTTGCGGGTATATTCATCGCTGTCATTGGTTTCATCCAGATAGTAACGGATGTCCCTGGCTGCGCAGTACGCCATGAGCTCTTTCCGGGTATAGCCCAGCAGGGGCCGCACCACCCGCATGCCCGCATAGACGGTCTCCGCCGCCAGGCCCCAGGTTTCCGGGATCTGGCCCCGCTCCTGCTGCAGCAGGAAAGTTTCAATATGGTCGTCCTGCTGATGGGCAATCATCACGCCGCGGTAGCCGTAATCCCGGCACAGCTGCGCAAAAAACGCGTACCGCCATGTCCTGGCCGCCGCCTCGAAATTCCCGGCCGGCGCAAAGGCATCATTGCGCACATGCAGGGTTACATGGCGTTCGGCGCACCAGCCGCGCAGGTATTCTTCCTCCTGTTCGGCCTGTTTCTGGTGGTGGTAGTTCACATGGGCTGCTGCCGCGTCGATCCCCGCTTCCAGGCACATCGCCAGCAGCGCCATCGAATCCGGCCCGGCAGATACCCCGACCAGCCACCGGCCTGTATACTGTTTCGCATCCATAGCATCATATTAACAGGTATCGGGGCTGTCAGATATTAATTCTCCCCAGGCTCCCCGGCAGCGGGCCGGCCAGTCGGCATATCCAGCCAGCCCTCACGGCTGAAGAGCACCTCCAGCATGCGCTGCTGGATGCGCCGGAACAGGACGCTGCGCACATCGAGGTGGGCCTTGACGTCAATCACCCGGGCTGTGTTGATGAACTTCATATCATTGAGGAACAGCACACTGGGCCGGTTCATCGGTTCGATCTTTCCCAGCCGCATCAGGTGTTTCCGCCCGGCCGGATTCTCCTGCGGGTCATAGGCCTTGGCATACTGCACCGGGTTGCTGGTCATCGGGATCACCATGGCCTTGCGCCGGCACACGGCCATCACGATGCCGAAGTGCTGATACCCGGTCTCATTCAGGTAAGCCTGGCCGAAGTCCGTATAGCAGATATCCCCCGGCACGATATTCAGCCCCATCTCCTCACCGGATGAATAATGACTGCGCAGGATCCAGTTGGCCTCCGACACCATGTTGCTGTCAAGATGCTCATTCACCAGGTTCCGGTATACTTCCCGGCGGCTGCGGATATAATTCTGCCACTCCTGCTGATACCGGCCCGAGGCATCCGCGTTCAGCAGCACCTCCACGTTCTTATAATTGATCATAAAAAAACACCTCCACTTATTTCTTTCGCGGAGATGTTCACAATGACCTGATTTTTCTATGACTTTTTTTCTTCTTCCAGATACCTGGTGTCCACGGGATCTTCCCCGTCCAGCATCCGCGGATGCCCGGTCAGCCGGTTGGCCACGGACAGCAGCGGGTGGAAATGCGGGTTGATCATGCCGGTATACTCGATGAAGATTTCCGCGCCCAGCAGCAGCGCGACAACGATGAACATGCCAAGCTTCGGCCGGAAGTAGCTCAGCACCGCAGCGCCGGCAAACAGCAGCGTGACCACATAGAGGATCAGCACCGTCCGCCTGTGACCCAGCTTCAGCTTGATCATCAGGATATGATGCAGATGCCCCCGGTCCGCCTCGAAGATCCGCTGCCCCTTCAGCTTGCGCCTGACAATCGCAATCAGCGTATCGCTGATCGGGATAAACAGCACCAGCATCGGCAGGCCCAGGGTGATCAGCGCCGTGGTCTTGAAGCCCAGCAGCGACATGCAGGCGATGGTAAAGCCCATGAACTGCGCCCCGCAGTCACCGACAAAGATCGAAGCAGGATGGAAGTTGTACGGCAGGAAGCCGAGGATTGCCCCGGACAGGGACAGCGCCAGGATGCAGATATCCCGCCGGCCCATGAAGAAGCCCAGCAGGCCGATCGTCAGGGTGACAATCGTGGAGATGCCTGAAGACAGTCCGTCCAGACCGTCAATCAGGTTGATCGCGTTGGTAATGCCGACAATCCAGAAGAAGGAAATGCCGTAAGTCAGCACCGGGTTGTCGAGGGTCAGCGAGAAGATATGCAGGCTGTCCAGGTGCAGATGGCCGAACAGCATGGCAAACACCGCCCCACCGACCTGCAGCGCCAGCTTGATCTTCGGCGACAGATCATAGATGTCATCCAGCAGCCCGCCCATGAAGACCAGGAAGCCGCCGATCAGAATCCCGTTGAGCGTATCGTCGGCCGCCCACAGCACCGCCAGGGAAATCAGAAAAGCCAGAAAGATGGCCACCCCGCCGATCCGGACGATCCGCCCGTGGTGCACCGTTCTGGCATTTTCCACCGCATAAAACCCCAGTTTCAGACCGATCAGCTTGCAGACCGGCACCAGAACCAGGGAGATGACAAACGGCAGTGCGAAATACGGAAACGCTCCTATAACCAGATTCACGTGTATTACCTGTAACAACCTGCAATATTATAACACGAAGCAGCGTGTTCCTTACCCCTGCAGACGGTAAAGGAAACCCAGCAGGAACTGGGCGGAAAGCCAAGCCAGGGAAACCACCAGCAGGGCGTAAAGCACCCGGGCTTCCATGACCCTGTTTTTCTTCAGCAGTTTTTCAAAATCGAGGGCCTGCATGGCGTAGAAGGATACCAGCAGGCACACCATGTATATGCCCGTGCGGGCATAGAAGAACGTCAGTGCCATTTACTTGGTGCCGAAAATTCTGTCGCCCGCGTCACCGAGACCCGGCACGATATAGCCGATCTCATTGAGGTGGTCATCCATCGCCGCCAGGTAGATATCCACATCCGGATGCGCTTCCTGGACAGCCTTGGCGCCTTCCGGTGCCCCGACCAGGCAGACCAGGCGGATATTCTTTGCGCCGCGCTTCTTCATCATGTCAATTGCCGCAATGGCACTGCCGCCGGTGGCGAGCATCGGGTCGACAATCATGATGATGGAATCTTCAAGATTCTTCGGGAACTTGGCAAAATACTCATGCGGTTCCAGGGTTTCCTCATCGCGGTAGAGGCCGATAAAGCCGACCTTGGCCGTCGGAATCAGCCGCCGGATGCCGTCCAGAAGACCGATGCCGGCCCGCAGGATGGGAACGATGACAACCTGCTTGCTCAGTTCATAACCTGTGCAGGCGCCCATCGGGGTTTCAATGTCCACGCTTCTGACCGGCAGATCCCGGCAGACTTCATAGGCCATCAGTTCGGCAATTTCATCCAGGTTTTCCCGGAAATCCTTCGTGCCGGTTTCCTTGTTTCTCATGATGGTCAGTTTATGTGTAATCAAAGGATGATTCAGTACTTCGAGCATGCCAAAAACCTCCTCTTTGTTTCATTCATGATAGAAGAATTTGTACTTCTGCGCAACCTTGCCGTAAATGCTATACTGTTGTCATGAAGATCCTGATTACCCCGCCGGCTACCCGCCGGGAAGACACGGCCAGCCGCATTTTGGTCCAGAACATGATCGATCTGTTCCGGCAGAACGGTCATGCAGTTTCCCTCTGCGCCCCGGAAGACAGCCATTACCGCAATACGGAACTGTTCCCCGCCGAACGGCCGAAAGTATCCTTCTTCCGACGCCGCGGCGAGGGAGCCGGGAAAACCTATGAGGAATACCTGTATTCCGTCGGGGCGCTGGACAAGGAGTATCTCGTCAAGGACACGGAAACCATCCGCCGGGCCATTGCCTCGTTCCAGCCGGACCTGATGATCGATGCCGGCCGGACCGCCGCCCTGATTGCCTCGCGGCTGGATAATATACGGATTTTTACGATTGTCAGCGCGCCGATGATCCGCTCCCGCCGGTTCCCGGCTGTGTGCGTCAACGGCCTCAATGAAGCGCTCTCTTCCTTCCGGCTTGAGCAGGTGCTGCAGCTGCGCAGCCTGCTGGAAACCGCGTCCCGCCGGATCGCCTTTTCCCCGGCTGCCGTACAGCCCTTCCCGGAAGATTTTCCGATTACCCGCATCGGCAGTATGGCCGTGCACCCGGAACCGGCTGCGCAAAGCGACAAGGTCGTGATCCTGCTGCACGAGTCCGCGGTCAAACCGAAACAGCTGCGCAGAATGATCACCGAGGCGTTCCTCGGGGCACCTTATCCTGTGGAAGCCTGGTATCCGGGCTGTCTGACCGCCAAGGAAGGAAACCTGCACTTCCTGCCGGCCATGAACTACCAGACCGTAAATGACGCGGCTGTGTGCGTCCATGACGGCAGTGACGCCCTGTTCAACGCCTGCCTCACGGCCGGCATCCCGCAGCTCGTCATCAACAACGGCAGCTGGCAGAAAAACTGGAATGCCTACGCCGTGGAACGGCTGGGCGCCGGCGTGGTGCTGGCCGAGGACAACCTGGCCATGGATACGCTCTACGAAAACTACCGCCGGCTGGTGGCCGACGATTACTTCCG